>CAJMLD010000310.1 GCA_905214175.1 uncultured bacterium | reverse complement strand
ATCGCGTCTTTCGACCGCGTCCTACTTCTCCCCAGCCTTCTTCCCCGCGACGATGCTCTTGAATACGCCGCTCTGGTCAAAGTCCTCGGGCAGCAGCACCGTGGTTGCCTTGCCGCTGGCAGCGTAGTTGTTCATCATGTCGGTCCACTGCGTGAACTCAAAGAGACGGTTGGCCTCCTCCTCGGTCACGCCGGACTCGCGAATGGTGTCGATGGAGTCCTTGATGCCGCGCGCGATGGCAACGCGCTGGTCAGCGATGCCCTTGCCCTCCGCAGCCATTGCCTCGGCCTTGGCCTGCGCCGCGATGACCGTCTTCGCCTTGGCGGCGTTTGCGTCGTTGGTCGCGCTCTCCAGGTTGTTCTTCGAGGCGATGATGTGGTTCATCGACTCCTGGACCTCCTTGGGAAGCTTGATGCGCGTGATGAGGGTGGTCACCAGCACGTAGCCGTAGTCGAGCATCTTAGCGGCAACGACCTCGTCGATTGCGTGGGCGATGGCGTCCTTCTCGGAGAAGACCTCGTCGAGCGTGCGCGCGGGAATCTGCGAGCGCAGTGCGTCTGCCAGGTAGTCCTGCATCTGTCCGACGGGATCCTGCAGCGTGTAGAAGCTACGGTAGACGCCGGAGTCCGCGCCCTTCTCGATGTCGGCGTAGTCCACGTGATACTGGATCGAGACGTCCAGCTCGATGGTCACGTTGTCGGAGGTCTTTGCGTCGAAGGTCATGTGCTCGTCTTCGGTCATGAGGCTCACGTCGTGGGTGATGTCGATGAAGGGGAACTTCACGTGAAAGCCGGGACCGGCAAAGCCGTGGAACTTCCCCAGCCGCTCGATCACCGCGACGTGCTGCTGACGCACGACGTAGCCCGTCGAGAGCACGAGAACCGCAATAATGACGATGAGTATGATCATGGCCATGAGGAGCTCCTTTGTTTGTCGCCTGTATTAGGTAACCTCAGGAGAGCATATCAGGATTAGCACTCGAACAGTGTTGGGCATTGTGTTGGAGTATGACGTGCCGTCGGTGAGCCCCGGACGGCATTGCGGGAGGGATTGTCAATGACCGCTGAGAAGAGACTGCCGTTTGCGTCCGACTACCAGCAGGGCGCGCACCCGCGCATCCTCGAGCGTCTGGCCGCCGCAAACATGGAGGCCAACGCCGGATATGGGACGGACGCCCACAGCGAGCACGCACGCGAGTTCATCCGCGACGCATGCGGCGCGCCGCAGGCGGAGGTCCACTTCCTTGTCGGGGGCACGCAGGCGAATGCCGTCACGATTGACGCGCTCCTCGCGCCCTGGCAGGGGGTCGTCGCGGCGGACTCTGGCCACGTGAGCGTCCACGAGGCCGGGGCGATCGAGGCCTGTGGGCACAAGGTCATCCAGCTGCCCGAGAGGGATGGCAAGCTTGGCGCCGCCGACGTAGATGCCCTGGCAACGTCGTGGGAGCAGGACGAGAACCGCGACCACATGGTCATGCCGGGGCCGGTTGTGGACGGTAAGGTGTTCTACAGGCGGTGCGGTAAGGACTCTTTC
>CAJMLD010000309.1 GCA_905214175.1 uncultured bacterium | reverse complement strand
GAGACACTCGCCCCTTTCGCGCTCGCGGCTTCGCCCTCGCTAGTGGCGCACCTCGAAGGGCGTCTCCTCGTCGCGCTCGAAGGCGAGAAGCGCGCTTGCAGAATTGCGGATCATTGCCTCAACGTCCTCGGCGGTGTAGAACGCCATGTGCGGCGAGACGATCACGTTGGGGAAGGCCATGAGGATCGAGCGATCGCGGTTGGGAAGCACGTCTCGGCTGCGGTCGAGGTAGTAGAGGTCTTCCTCGTGCTCGATGGTGTCGAGCGCCGCCGCGCCAACCTGTCCGGATTCAACGGCATCTACCAGCGCCTGCGTGTCGATGAGCATTCCGCGCGCCGCGTTCACGATGGTCACGCCGCGCTTCATCTTGGAGAAGGCCGCAGCATCGATCATGTGGCGGTTCTCGGCCAGGCCGGGCGCGTGGAGCGTGATGGCGTCAGACTCGGCGTAGAGGGTGTCGAGGTCGACGTAGGTTGCGAGCTTGGCGACGTCGGGGTTGGGGTAGGGGTCGTACGCCAGGAGCCTGCAGCCAAAGCCCGCAAGGTGCTTCACCACGGTGGTTCCTATACGACCGGTGCCAATGACGCCCACCGTGGAGGTAGAGATGTCCTTTCCCAGCTTGCCATGGAGGCCAAAGTCCTGCGCGAGGGACTGGCGCGAGAGGAGTTTCACCTTGCGCTGCGCCATGAGCAGCAGCATGATGGCGTAGTTGGCCACCCCCTCGGGCGGGTAGGGGGCATTTGCCACGCGCATGCCCAGCTCGTAGGCATGGGAAACGTCGATGTGCTCGTAGCCAATGGTCCTGGTGGCAAGATTCTTGATGCCCTCCGCATGGAACGCGTCGAGAAGCTCGGCGTTCATGGGGTTGGTGATGATGCAGAGGGCGTCATAGCCGCTTGCCAATCCAACGTTCTCGAGGCTGGGGTACTCGGATGTCCAGCCGTACTCGAATCCCATCTCGCGCGCGCAGGCGTCAAGGTAGCCCAGCTCGTCATATTCGCGCAGGGCATAGGCAAAGAGCTTCATGTTGTATCTCCTTAGGTCACGCTCGGTGCGGCTTTATGGTATGCGCGCCAAGAGCATAGATGCGTCGTGGCGACCAACGCGAAACACAGCGGTCAAAAGCGGGATAACCGCGAGACGTCGGATGCGGGTTCCGGTTGGCAGCAGTTTTGGTGAGATTCTTTATGTGTCTGTAGCAAAGTCACAATTCTCTGACCTGCGGCTTATCATGTTTCAAACCTGTTTGTACTGGGGGTATCTCCGAAAAACTGCCACCAATCGTCGATTCCTGCCATCGTGCCTCCGAATGGCGTCCGTCCAGAGACTGGGTAGCTCAGCTTGGCCCGTGTGCCGTTGCCGTTGAGAACAAATTGGACGAAATGTGTGCCAGGGATGCCCCAGAACGTCCAATTCCTTCTCAACAGCGCTCATCCAGGCGTAGTGTGGGGGGCTCGGCGAAGCGGGTGCATGCTCATCTCATCCATCAATCTGCACACGGAGATAATCTCAGTGTGTGTGCACTAGATTCCTGCC
>CAJMLD010000308.1 GCA_905214175.1 uncultured bacterium | reverse complement strand
GGGGTGCGGCCCCACGGCACTCTCGATGGTCTACATCGACCTCACGGGAGACACGACCTACGGGCCCGCCGAGATGGCCGCCTTCAGCACCCAGAACGGCTACTCCACGGACAGGGACGGCTCCTCGTGGCTCCTCATGTCACAGGGGGCGGAGAAGCTCGGGCTTACCAGCACGTCAGTTGCCAACACGCCCGAGGCCATCGCCGAAGAGCTCGAGGCTGGCCACCCCGTCATATGCGTCATGGCCCCAGGCACGTTCACCCAGGTGGGACACTTCATTGCCATCGAGAAGCTCGACGCGAACGGCAAGGCCATCGTGCATGACTCCAACAGCCGCGACCGGAGCCTGTGGCACTGGGACCTCTCGACCATCTGCGCGCAGGCGAACGCCGTCTGGAGCTTCTCGGTGGCCTAGCCTACTAGCCCTTGGTACTACGAGAGGAACTGGTCCTTGAGCAATGCGAGGCCGGTCTTCGTCTTGAAGACCTTCTGTGCTGCGGACTCGGCCATGCGGCGCTGGGCATCGGGCCTCTCCATGGCGTCCTCGTAGATGTTCACCAAGAAGTCCGCCTCGACCAGGATCTGCAGGTCCATGTCGTGGATGTCTGCATAGCTGTGGTGGTGCGCCACGAGCCAGCACACGCGGTCTATCTCATCCGGCCCATAACCGGCGGCCTCGAGCAGGGGCCGTGCGACGCCAGGCCCCAGCTCCTCCTGGTGCTTGCCGGAGGTGTCGTGGTAGAGGCGCTCCGACTCGTGAATGCCGCTGTCATGGACGATGGCAGCGGCCTCAAGGGGATGGAGGGTTCCCCCGTCAAGGCCCTCTGCCAGGCCTATGGTCCTTGCCAGCGCGTGCACCTTCACAAAGTGCTGGATGCGTCGGGGGTCTCCCTTGTCGTAGTCAAACATGGCAAGCTCGAGGGCGGTGTGGTCTGGAGGGTTCATGGACATGTGCCGGTCCCTTCTCGTTTGATCGAAGTGGTGTGCTGCCCGCATCTTACGGCCCGGGCGCCACACCATGCGCCCTCGATGACACCTCGCACCAGAAGCGAAACGTTTGCTGTTGGTGGCCGAATGCCTGCCCACACCTGTTAGGATATGTTCATATGTGATAAAGATGTCACGGCACGGCTAAGGCATCTCGTGAGGCCGTCTCCCGCAGTAAGGGGCTGTGGGGCACACGCCGTGCATGAACGGAGCGCACTGGAGAGGAAGCGCATGGAGGAAGTCAAGGTAATCGAGCTAAAAGAGAGCGTCTTTGCCGACAATGACGCCGAGGCAGACCGCGTGCGAGAAGACCTCAAGTCTCGCGGGCAGTTTCTCCTCAACGTCATGAGCTCGCCGGGCTCTGGCAAGACAACCACGCTCACTCGTCTTATCAATCTTCTTAAGGACACCTATCGCATTGGCGTTATGGAGGCCGATATCGACGGCGCCGTTGACGCCGACCACATCATCTCCCAGACGGGAGCACGCGCAATACAGCTTCACACGGGCGGCATGTGCCACCTGGACGCCGGCATGACGCGCACGGGCATCGATTCGCTC
>CAJMLD010000307.1 GCA_905214175.1 uncultured bacterium | reverse complement strand
GGCCGCCTCGCGGTCGTTCTGCTCGATGGCGTGCGCGTAGATGTCCATGGTGAGCGCCGCGGTGCTGTGGCCGAGCCTGTTCTGCACGGTCTTGATGTCCGCCCCGTTGCTTATGAGGAGCGTCGCCTGGGTGTGCCGGAGCTCGTGGAACTTCAGGCCCTCGTAGCCCGTCCTCTTGATGCGGGGGATTCCGCGCGAGTCAACGTACCTGATCGCGCGCCCCTGCTCGCCGAAGCCGTTCTCCACGCAGAACTCGCGGAACCACCTCCCGAAGATGTTCGGGTCGTAGTATCCCCCGTAGACGTTGGTGACGACGGGGCTCTTCTCCGTCTGCAGGATCGCTATCGCGTCCGTGTCCTCGCGGTCGAGCCTGCGCTTCCTGTTCTCGAGCTCGATCCTCTGCGTCCGCTTCCACTCCTCTAGGTACGCGACGATCTCGCTGTCGAGGGATATCCAGCGCTTGCTCTTCTTGCTCTTCGGGTCCCGCGGGACCTTGTCGCACGCGTACTGCTGCGCCACGTAGAGCCTGCGCTTGTCGAAGTGCACGTGCTCCCATGTGAGGCCGAGCACCTCTCCGCGCCTCATGCCCGTGTGCAGGGCGAGCAGCACCGCGCAGTGCGGGGCGCTCGCCGGGAGCCCGAGGATGATGGAGTTGAGCCTCTGCGCCTCGTCGACCGTGAGGCTGTGCCTCTCCTTGGGCTTCGGCCGGGGTATGGATATGGGGGAGCAGGGGTTCTTGGCGACGAGCCCGTCGTCGACCGCCTGGTTCATGATCTGGGAGAGCTTCTGGTGGACGCGGTGTAGCCTGCTCTCGGTCGCGCCCTCCTTGCGCATCCTGGAGTAGGCGCTCCTCAGGGTGAGGGTGTCGAGCTCCTGCAGGCGGTACGCGCCGAAGGCCTCGGCTATCCGCTTGATCTCGTAGGCCTCCCGGTTCCACGCGAGCGGGCTCCTGAACTCGTGCTCGCGCTCCTCGTGGAAGCGCACCGCGTATTCCCCGACGGTGATGTCGCTCGGCCTCACCGCCGAGGCGTCCATGATCTCGGCGCGGTACTCCATCAGCGCCTTGGTCGCCTCCGACTTGGTGCCGTGCACGGTGCGGCTGGGCGACTTCCTGTACTTGCCCGTCACGGGGTCCTTGCCGAGCGCGACCCTGATGCGCCACGTGTTCTTCCTTCCCGTCTTCTCCACCGACCCTATGCCGGACAATGAGCTTCTTCCCGACATCGCGTACTCCTTTCCTTCGGTTCGCATGGGAAAGAAGACACCGCCGAAGACCGGCCGCGTCAAGCGGCGTTTACTGACTCCTTTGCCCGTCTTCGGTTACAGTACATAAACGTACTGTTATGGGCAAATTTGGGCTAATTATGGGCTAAAATGCTGAAACATCCTGAAACATCATTGGTGTCAGGATTTTTTGACGGGCTTTTAACCTGCGAAAATAGGGAAAAATGAAACAATCTGGCCACTTATAAGGTGTTCTCATAACCCAGCAACATTGACAACTTAGTTTCTAGAAATTGCGGGGTGGAGCAGTCTGGTAGCTCGTCGGGCTCATAACCCGAAGGTCGTTGGT
>CAJMLD010000306.1 GCA_905214175.1 uncultured bacterium | reverse complement strand
TTCTCGCCCACGGCATTTCTCTGCTCTGCCTCTCGAAAGAAACAACCCGCCGCCGGGCCGAGTGCCCAACGACGGGTTGTCGCAATCGTGAGAAGAGCGTCTGCACTACTTCTCGAACTGCATGTCCTTGCTCTCCTTGATGAGCAGCAGCGCCACGAAGGCAACCACGGACATTGCGAGGAGGTACCAACCCACGCCCTGGATCCCAAAGGCAAGCACGAGCGCCGTGGCGATGGTGGGAGCAAATGCGCCGCCGAGTATCGACGAGAGGTTGTACGCCAGGCCGGAGCCGGAGTAGCGCACGTTTGCCGGGAAGAGCTCGGGCAGGTAGGCGCCGCACGGCCCAAACAGACCGCCCATCAGGCAGAAGCCAACAGCCAGGAACAGATACACGTTCGCCGCGTTCTGCGTCGCGAGAAGCTGCGGCGCAAAGAGGCTAAAGACAACCGTAAGGAGCGTGGTGAAGATGAGGACTGGGCGACGGCCAAGCTTGTCGGCCTCGACGCAGCCAACGACGATGAACACGGCAAAGAACGCAACCGCAGCGAGCTCAAGCTTGAGGTACGAGGTCTGCGAGAAGCCCAGGGTCTTCACGCCGTACGAGAGAGACCAGGTGCCCAGCAGGTAGAACAGGGTGTAGGTGATGCCCATGGCGCAGGTGCCGAGAACAACCTGCTTCCAGTACTTGGTGAGCTCGTGGAGCGGGCTCTTGACCACGCGGTCCTCCTTGACGGCCTTCTGGAAGACGGGGGTCTCGCTCATGCGCTCGCGAACGACCAGGCCAACCACCACGAGTACTGCGGAGAGCAGGAACGGGATGCGCCAGCCCCAGGCAACCATGGTCTCCTGGGAGAAGTTGCTCTCGAGCAGAAGGTTGACGCCGTAGGCGAAGAAGAAGCCGAGAGGTGCACCCAGGTTGGGGAAGGAGCCCCACAGCGCGCGCTTATTTGCAGGCGCGTTCTCCGTGGCGACAAGCGCGGCGCCCGACCACTCGCCCGCGAGGCCTAGGCCCTGACACGCACGGCACATGCACAGCAGCACGACCGCCAGTGGCCCAAGCACGTCGTAGCCAGGGAGCACGCCCACCACGAAGGTGGAGATGCCCATCATCATGAGGGCAACTACCAGCGTCTTCTTGCGCCCTAGCTTGTCGCCAAAGTGACCGAAGAGCAGCGAGCCAAACGGACGGGCAAGAAACGACACGGCAAAGGTAACAAACGAGAATAGCGTAGCGAGGAAGGGGTTCTGCTTCGCGACGTCGGTGAAGAAGACGAGGCCAAAGTAGCTCGCGGCGGCGATCGAATAGCAGTAGTTGTCGTAGAACTCGATTGCGGTACCCACCATCGAGGCGGCCATCACCTCGAGGACGGAGTCCCTCTTTGGCGTCTCGGCAACCGCCGAGGCAGTTAGCGTTGCAGGCGAAGATGACATTGCAAAATCTCCTTGTGGTCTGGGTCCTTGGCTGGCGAGAATTTCTCGCCCTACCTTGTGTGAACCCGTCTCTTCCTGTGAAATGGAATCGTTCTCACAACATCCCATCCCGGTGGTGATTAATCGACCCGACAGCGCTCTCGACGAGTTCAAGAAGG
>CAJMLD010000305.1 GCA_905214175.1 uncultured bacterium | reverse complement strand
CGCAAGTCATCGAGCAGGACAGAGCCTCGCGGAATCCACGACAGCACGCACCAGATGATGACCAGGATGTTGTAGATGCGGAAGAGCTGAACAATTAGGTTGGCTATCGTGTAGTTCAAGTGGTCCTCACTGTCAGTCGTCGGTAGTCTTGCCGCCTGCAGCCTCAGAGAGCTCGCGGGTACGACGCAGCGCCGCGTCGACGCCCGCACAGGCAACCTCAAACATACCCGACTCCATCGCGCGCAAACCCGCGGCCGTCGTGCCGCCGGGAGACGTCACTTTCTCCATATACGCGCGCGGGTGCTCGCCCGAAGCCAAGAGCTGCTCGGCCACGCCACGCATGGTGGAGAGCACAAGTTCGCGGCAGGCCGCGGCAGGAAGGCCGCGCTCAACGCCGGCACGCGTGAGGTCGTCGACGAGAAGAGCCACGTACGCGGGCCCACAGCCCACCACAGCGCCCTCGGCATCCAGCTGGTCCTCACGCAGCACCACAGCGCTTCCCAAGGCCGAGAAGATCGCCAGCGAGAGGTCCAGGTCCTCCTTGGTGGCACGAGACCCCGGACAGACGGCCGTCGCGCCCGAGAGCACCTGCACGGGCAGGTTGGGCATGGCGCGCACCACGCGGGACGAGGCAAGAGACGCCTCGAGCGAGGCCACCGAGACGCCTGCGGCAATGGAAATCACCAGACGTCCGGCAAGGCCGTCCGTGTGCTCGGCAAGGACCCCAGGAAGCACCTGGGGCTTCACGGCAAGGACAACCGCGTCAGGGTCCTGGGCGAGAAGCTCCTCGTTGCTGGTGAAGGTCTTGATGCCAAGCTCGGCCAGAGGCGCGAGCTTGCCCGCAGAGGGGTTGGCAACAAGGACGCACTCGGGTGCGGCGGCACCGGAGGCCACCAGCCCGCGCGCAATTGCAGACCCCATGGAGCCAGCGCCTATGACGCCTATGACCTGCTCGATCTTCTCAGCCATAACGCTACGCCTCAAGGTCGCCGTCAGCGACGAGCTTGTCGATGTCGCCCTGGGTGAGCTCGATGCCTGCGGGCAGCACCGCAAAGACGCGGTCGCCGAGCGCCTCGACCGAGCCGGCAACGCCGTAGCTCAGGCCGTAGCAGAAGTCGAGG
This sequence comes from uncultured bacterium, assembly GCA_905214175.1. Lineage (GTDB taxonomy): Bacteria > Actinomycetota > Coriobacteriia > Coriobacteriales > Atopobiaceae > Tractidigestivibacter. The sequence continues at coordinate 487 of CAJMLD010000305.1, read as the reverse complement.
ATGCGCTTGGCGGTCTCGATGTTGGTGCCCTTGAAGATGAGGATGACAGGCTGGTTGGTGCGCACGCGCCTCACCACGGACTGCACGTCGTCGTACGAGACGGGACGCAGCACGTAGGGAGGAAGCTGGCCGGAGGTCACACGAGACGACGAGCCGCCACGGCCGAGGTCGGCGGGCACCGCCGGAGCAGGGCTTGGCGCCGGAGGCTCGTAGGTGGGCCGATAGGTGGGCTCGGGCGGCTCTGCGTAGGCGGAGCGGGAGCGCGTGTCGCGCTGATCGGCATAGCCTGCGGCAGGGTTCTGCGTCACCGGACGACCGGAACGCGTGTAGACCGAGACGCTCTCGGCCTCGGGGCGCGAGGTGTTGCCAAGGAGCTTGGTCGCGCTGCCCGTGGGACGACGGTCGCCATAGCCGCGCTCGCGGTCGCGGTCGCGCTGCTCGTCGTCGCCCTCGTAGTAGTCGTCCTCGTAGTCGTCGTAGTCGTCGT
>CAJMLD010000304.1 GCA_905214175.1 uncultured bacterium | reverse complement strand
TCACCACCCGGAGCTCTTCTGCTTCACAACCGTGTCAAGAAGGTAGCGGCGCGCCCGCATCGTAGGGATAACGCCGTAGCGGGGGTTTCGTACGGAGTTGCCGCGGCAACGGCCCCTGTGGCGCCAAAACGGCGCCGTGGCGGCGGCTTCGTGCGGAGTTGCTGCTAAAACTGCCCTTGTGGCGCCAACCCAGCGCGCCACGCGCGCCCTCTCTGCGCGACGGCTACAGCCACCCCGCAAGCAGGCCGATCACCGCAGCAACTCCCAAGACGAGAAGAGCTCCGTCCACCACGCCGCCAGACTTGCACAGTCCCAACAACTGCCCCCTCGTAACAGGCCAAAAGAGTCGCTCCGGCATCTTGTTGAGAAGGTCAATCACCAGGTGCGAGCAGTACCCCACTGTCAAGACCAGGGCAATCTCCGGCACCGCAAGGTACGCCCCGCCAAAGAACAGCGCCGCCGCCACAAGTGAGTGCGAGAAGCCCCTGTGTCCGGAGGCCCGTCCGCAGGCAAGTATGGCAACAATGACGGCTCCCCCAGCAACCTGGTACACGCCGGCAGCACGGACAAACGTCACTGTCTGCGCACCCAGGTCTAGTCCCAGCAGGGCGTCCGCCGCGAACGTCGCGGCAATCACGGCGACGAGAAGCCACCACGCCCTTCTCAACTGACGAGAAGCCTCGCTCGTCGACACATCGGTATCGGGGAGAAGGCCTCCCACCGCACCAGCGGCAAGACAGGCGAGCGTCGAAGCGTCCCCGGCAATCGTCGGCATCCCAGCCGTCAGCGCTGCAGGAACGTACTTCGCAACCGCAAGCGCGGCCGCGGCCCCAACGGCAATGTGCGTCTTTCCCGTCATCGCGTCGCAAATCCGGCGGGCCTAGATGAGACCCAGCTTAGCGAGGGCCGTTGCCACGCCGTCGTTACCCACCGTCTCGGTCACCATCGATGCTGCAGCCTTTACCTCCACAGAAGCGTTGCCCATGGCAATGGGCACATCAACCTGTTTAAACAGGCTGAGGTCATTCTCGGAGTCACCAAACCCGTAGGTAGTGCCAGCATCTCCCAGATAGTCGAGGATGGCTTTCACGGCACCACTCTTGCTGTTCTCCACGAGGCCCACCTCGCTGTTTCCCAGCTCGAGCTCCATAATCGAGAGGTCCACCGCCCCGGAAAGCCGGCTAACCACAAGCTCTGCCGCAGGCGTGGGCAGTACGACCTTGTGCGCGCGCCCACCCGGAATGCGCTCAAGCGCCTCTGCAACGCTCGCAGGAGAAGGCCAGTGCGTTCCAGCCGTGCCCCCGCGCACGTCGACGGAACCACGCGCGGACTCCAAGAGCGCACCCATGCCCGTCTCAGCAAGCACCTCGTCCACGCAGGCAAGCACCTCGGGTGGCAGGGCTACGTCGCGAAGCACGACGTCCCCTACCTTCACGTAGGCACCCGCAAGGCACGCCATTCCCGAGAAGGGCAGGGCAGCCATCTTGGGGTGAATGTCGAGCGGTGAGCGCCCCGAGCAGATGAACGCGCGGTTGCCCGCTGCCACAAAACGCCTGATGGCATCGGCTACGGCGGGGCTGGGGACCGGCGAGAGCTTGCGTTCCGCATCACTCATGAGCTCGCGAGCAACCGGGTCGGTCCACC
>CAJMLD010000303.1 GCA_905214175.1 uncultured bacterium | reverse complement strand
AGCGTCTGGCGAATCCCCTCGGCCATGGTGGCTGGCTCGCGGTCTGGGGTGATGGTACCAAAGGTAAGCCCATCGTGGCAGAGCACCTCGCGCGCACCGCCAACGTCCGGCACCACGCAGGGCACGCCCCAGGCGCCAGCCTCCAGAAGCGACGTGCAGAAGCCCTCCGAGCGCGTGGGCAGGCAGAAGACGTCTGCCTGAGAGAGAAGGGCAGAGAGGTCCGGGTGGCTCAGGTTGCCCACAAGGTGGGTGTTGGCCGGCAGGTCACGCTCAAGCTGGGGGCGCAACGCACCCTCGCCCGCAAGGACGCAGGCATACGTCTCCCCCAGCTGACGCACAGCTTCGAGCAGGCGCTCCGGGCCCTTCTCGGGCGCAAGCCTCCCCACAAAGGCAACGAGGGTCGCATCGCTGGGGATGCCAAGCTCGGAGCGAAAGTCGCGGCCCGACAACTCTGCCCGGAACAAGGGAGCGTCTACCGCGTTGGGAATGACCAGCGAGGTCTCGATGCCAAAGGTCGAGAGCCACGCGGCGCTTTTCTCGCTAATGCCCGCGAAGGTCGCTCCGAGACTCACGTCCCGGGCGGTCATGCGGCGCTCCCACGCATGGGCCGCGGCATCGAGCGCCGCCACGCTGCCAAAGGTGAGCCATGCCGAGCCGTGGTCGAGCAGCACGGCTGGGATGCCAAGGTCCCGCGCAAAGCGGAGGCCAGTGACGGACGTGCCGTAAAAGCGGGTGTTCACGAGAACGCGGTCGATGCCCAGGGAGGACACCGCAGAGAGAAGCGAGCGCTCGCGTGATCCGTGGCGAGAGAGCGGGAGCCTTCCACCCATGAGCTGGATGCTGGGCAGGCGCACGATGCGCACGCCGTCATCCTGGGTCTCGACCTCCGGCGCGTCGCCACGCGCCGACGTCACGACGCATACCCCGTCCCCACCCAGCACGAGCTGGTGGGCCAGGTTTGCGGTGAACGTCTCGACGCCTCCCACATGCGGAAGGTACTGCGCAGAGAATATGGCATACGTGCGTGACATGAGCCTAGCTTAGCAGTCGTACGCGGGATCTATTGCCTCAAGCTCGCGGAACGAGTCAATCTCGGTCACGTCTTCAAGAGAGCACTCACGCGCGTAGACCTTATACCTGTCGGCAAAGTACGTGAGAGGTGCCTCGTCCCAGAAGCGCTCCTTGCCACCTGGCATCGCAAAGGTCGCCGGGATGTCCTCCGCAAGCTTGGCCCCATCCTCCGGCGTCCAATAGGAGATGCCGACCATCTGCCAGATGCCACCTTCGCCACCGATACCCACGCTCTTGATGATGCCGTTCTTGACCTTAAAGCACCAGTCGTCGGAGCGCTCCATGGGAATGCCCAGGTAGTTCGAACGATCCTGGTAGCGGGTGATGAGCTTGGGGTTTCTCAGCAGCAAGTCTGACTCGAAGACGTAGGCGCTCTGGAGGTGGTCCTTTGCGGCAACCATGCTCGAGATGTTGTTCGCCTCGTTGTAAAGGGGATTGTCGATGAACCTAATCGTGGGGTACTTGTAGCGAAGCTGGTCGAACTGCTCCCCAAGGTAGCCCCTCACCACGTAGACTTCGGTGATACCCGCCGCATAGACGGCATCCAGGATGGTGTCGATGATGCGCGTGCCGCCCACGCG
>CAJMLD010000302.1 GCA_905214175.1 uncultured bacterium | reverse complement strand
GCCGACGACGCTAAGGTCTACCAGTTCATTGGCCAGGACAACATCTACTTCTACTGCGTGGCGCAGCCCGCACTGTGGGACGCGCTCGACTGGGGCCTCTTCCAGGACACGCCCGTGGCCAACTACCACATCCTGTTCATGAACAAGAAGGCCTCGAGCTCGGGCAAGATCCGCCCGCCCATGGCCGCCGAGCTTCTTGACCACTACACCGCCGAGCAGCTGCGCTGCCACTGGCTGAGCCTTGGGCTGGATCAGAAGGCCGTGAGCTTCTCGCCCAAGCCCTACGACACCTCGGTGAGCCACAAGGACAAGGCGACCGGCAAGGACGTGCTGGTAAAGGACGATCCGCGCGTGGTCGACCCCGCCCTCAAGGAGAGTGCGTTCCTCACCAACATCTTCAACCGCCTTGCCAGAAGCTGCATCTATGGCGCGCAGAACGTCTGCGCGGGCCATCTGCCTGCGGTCGAGGCGGACGCCGACGTGCTTGCCGGCTGCCGCGAGGCGACGCTAGCCTACGAGCGCAGCGCCCACTCCTTTGACGCCCACGGCGCGCTTGCCGTGGCCGAGGACTTCTGCCGTGACGCCAACCGTCGCTGGGGCGACGAATCAAAGGCCGCCAAGGGAGACGACGCGGCCTACGAGCACGCGCTGGCAAACGCCTTTGCCGCGCTGCGCACGGTGACGCTGCTCATGCACCCCGCAGTGCCTGCCGGCTGCGAGAAGATCTGCGAGCACCTGGGCTTTACCGCAGACGAGTTCTTCTCGTGGGACCACGCGTTCGAGACGCCCGGCGAGCTGGCGCAGGCGCTGGGCGAGAAGCCCGAGGAGCACGCGCTGGTGGAGCTGCCGCCGCGCTTCGACTTCTTCGAGAAGCACCCAAGCCAGAAGTAAGACGAGAAAAGAGGGGCGCCGCCAGGGCGCCCCTCTTCGTGAGTGAGACAAAGGGAAACTCCCTTTGTCTCATCGCAGGCTGTTGTCGCGGTCGTAGCGCTTGCCGTCCCAGTACACGCGCGTCGCGCGCTGGCACTTCTCGGGCAGCTCGACGTCCCTCAGCGCCCACTCACAGAACTCGTCGAAGCCCACACGGTCCACGATGTAGCCGATGTGCTCCTTGCCCTCGGGCGCGTTGGGGTTGATGTACTCCTCAATGAAGGCGTACGTGTTCTTCACAATCTTCACGATGGAGTCCTCGTCCACCCAGCGCAGCCAGTCCTGCGCCAGCCGCGGGTTCTGCTTGCCCGTGCGGCCCATGATTTTCACGCGGAAGTAGTGCTCGTGGCTGCGAGTCCAGGCACGCGTGGGGCAGTAGACCACGCACATGCCACAGCCAATGCAACGGTCCTCGTCGCGCACGACCTTGCCCTTCTCGAGCCTGAGCGCGCTCACCGAGCGTCGCTGGCACCAGTCCACGCACTGCCCGCAGCCAATGCAGCGGTTGGGGTCGTACTGGGGTTCGGTCATACCGATGATGCCAAAGTCGTTCAAGGCTACGTGCGCGCAGTCGTTGGAGCACCCCGTGAAGGCCACCTTCACGTGGCGGTTGTTGGGGAAGATCTCGTGGTCCATGCGCTGGGCGAAGGCGGTGGTATCGTAGCAGCCAAAGGGGCAGAGCCGCTTGCCGGGGCAGGCAACCACGTTGCGCGTGCCGCTGGCCAGGTAGCCCTGGGAGGTG
>CAJMLD010000301.1 GCA_905214175.1 uncultured bacterium | reverse complement strand
ATGACGGGGATGCGACCGGCAACGCGATCGATAACGGTCTTGGCTACCTCGAGGTCCTCCTCGTCGGTCATCGTGGACGACTCTCCCGTGGTGCCCAGCACCAGAATGCCATCGGTCCCGTTCTCAAGATGGAAGTCGACCAGGCGCTCGAGCGACCCAAAGTCAATGGAGCCATCCTCGTTGAACGGCGTGACCAGCGCCACAACAGATCCGGTAAGTCCCTGCATGTCCATAGTGCGTCCCCTCTCGTCTGCGCGCCTTGTGGGCGCCTTACGTGTAAGCCCTACGTGCTGTCTAGCCCTCTGGGTGGGCAAGCGCCGAGAAGCGCGAACCCGGAAAGTCGAGCGTGGCAAAGTAGTCCGCCGGCGTCTCGGCACGCCGGATGAGCTCGAAGGTACCGTCCTCGTGGAGGAGCAGCTCCGCCGAGCGGAGCGTGCCGTTGTAGTTGTAGCCCATGGAGTACCCGTGGGCGCCGGCGTCATGAATGAAGAGCAGGTCACCGATGTGGACCTCGGGCAACAAACGGTCGCGCGCGAACTGGTCGGAGTTCTCGCAGAGCCTTCCCACCACGTTGTAACGCTTGGTTGCGGGCTCGCCCTCGTGGCCCATAACGGTGATGTGATGATAGGCGCCGTAGACTGCCGGACGCATGAGGTTGGATGCACAGGCATCGACGCCCAGGTAGTCGCGGTAGGTGACCTTCTCGTGGATCACGCGGGTCACAAGGCCGCCGGCGGGCGCCAGCATCCAGCGACCAAGCTCGGCAGCAAGCGTCACGTCGCCCATCCCCGCGGGGACGAGAACCTCCTCGAACACAGCACGCACGCCTGCACCCACGGCAGCGATGTCGACCGGCGCGTCATCCGGACGGTAGTCAACGCCAATGCCGCCGGAGAGGTCGATGAGCCGCACGTGCACGCCAAGCTCGCGCCTCAGACGCACGGCAAGCTCAAAGAGCACGCGTGCAAGGCGTGGGTAATAGTCCTCCACCTGCGTGTTCGAAGCCAGAAACGCATGGAGGCCAAACTCGGCGACGCCCATGGCGGAAAGCTTGCGAGCGGCCTGCATGACCTGCTCGACCGTCATGCCAAACTTGGAGTCCTCGGGCTCTCCGATGATGCCATTAGAGGCCGTGAAGTTGCCGCCCGGGTTCACACGCAGACAGACCGTAGAGGGAAGCGTCCCACCCAGCGCACGCGACAGGCAGTCCACCATGTCGAGCGAGTCCAGGTTGATGATGGCGCCCAGGTCGTACGCACGGCGATAGTCCTCGTCGGGCGTGTCGTTGGAGGAGAGCATGATGCGCTCGCCTCGCACGCCGCATGCGCTGGCAAGCGTGAGCTCTGTGGCAGTCGCGCAGTCGCAGCCGCAGCCCTCCTCAGCCAGAATCGAGACAATCGTGGGGTTGGGCGTCGCCTTCACGGCGAAGTACTCGGTGAAGCCGGGGTTCCACGAGAAGGCCGCCTCAAGAGCGCGCGCACGCTCGCGGATGAGCTTCTCGCTATAGACGTGGAAGGGCGTGGGCCACGTTTCGATGGCACGCTCGAGCTGCGCTTTAGTGACGAATGGTAGCTTCTCTCCCATTGCTCCCCCAGACGCGCCGCGGGGACGCCGCCGGGGTCCACACGGCAGCGCCGCATGACCGGGGATAGCGCTCCCGCAGATCTTCTCCACGGACAGTCCCGGCGGTATTCCC
>CAJMLD010000300.1 GCA_905214175.1 uncultured bacterium | reverse complement strand
TGTCTCGCCGTCTCAGATTTCCTGGATACGGGCGCTTATTAGGTCAACGTTTGATCAGCTCCTTGCCGCAGACGTCACGCCCGAGTGCGCCCTGTGGCTCTTGGGGTGTGCCCACAGCTGGGCGGCTACCCACCTTGACGCACGTCTTCGCGCGTTCGAGTTCATGCTTGCCTTGTGAGGACGAACAGCGGGCTTGTCATCTTAAAGCAAGGCTAGCTCGGCAAACACTACCATTAGTTCAGTTATTGATTTATTCGTCGACATGAGTAGAGAGGCAGAGACGTGGCCAGACGCTATCGCGGGCACAGGTGGCGCGGAGACAGGCGCCGTCCTGCATGGAAGCGAGCTCTCCCGTGCCTTCTCGTTGTTGTTGCCATGCTGGTTGCCGTGGGTGTCGTGACGGGCTTCACGGGAGACGAAGTGTCTGGCGAGGCCACAACCGGTGCCTCCGCAGCTCAGGACGAGGGGACCGCAGACCCCACGCCAGACGCGGACGACGTCTCTCAGGATACTCGGGTGATCGAGCCAAGTGGGTCGAGCAGTGCCTCACAGGTCGATTCCCAGGATAGTGAGCCCGCGACATCATCTGGAGGCGATGAGGGCGCGGGCTACGAGGATGGCGTTGTTCTTCTCCGCGTGGCCGACGGGCAGAGCGCGGAAGACATTGACGCCGTGTTAGCGCAGCTCGATTGCGTGGACACCAAATCCGTCGACGACCAGGACCTCTCTAACGGGTTTGTGCGCGTCACAATCTCCGAGGGCTCCTCGGTGGAGGACGCCGTCGCGCAGCTCGGGGATGCCGGGCTGGCGTCTCAGCCCAACTACGCCTATACGTTGGCAGATGACGAGAGCAGCTCCCTTGCCCTCTCCGCACTCACCAACGATCCTCGCCTGAGTGCCTCCGGCTCTGGGGCCACCAACTACCAGGGGCTTAAAGACACAGGGGTTACGGAAGCCTGGGACCTTGTGCAGACGGACAAAACCGTGTCCGTGGCCGTGCTCGACACGGGCTTTCGCACGTCTCACGAGGACCTCAAGGACAACCTGGTGGCAACCTATGACGCCACGGTCGCTAACACGGCGAACGGCATCACGGGAGACGTCACCAATGTCACCGACCTTGTGGGGCATGGTACGCACGTTGCGGGTATCGTTGCCGCAGAGGCCAACAACAATTTGGGTGTTGCGGGCACCTCCTACAACGCGGGGATCGTTGGCGTGAAGGTGTTCCCATCAAGTACGTTCACCACTCCCGCTGGAACCGAAAAGCTCAAGAGCGACTGCTATACCGACGACCTTGTGTGCGCGTACAACTACGTTACCCAGAACGCCTCCACCTACAACATCCGCGTGGTTAACATGAGCGTCGCTGGCGCAATCTCCAGTCTCGATGCGGCGCTTGGAGATGCCATCGAGAGGGCATATGAACAGGGCATCGTGACCGTGTGCGCCGCAGGCAACCAGACTGGGAAGGATGGCCTCGTCGCCCCCTTCCTCTCGGCTCCCGCCGACCTCTCCGCGCACCTTGTCGCAGTCATGAACGTGGCTTACACAGACGGTACGTGGACCCTCTCGTCCTCCTCCAACTACAACACCTCGTCCCAGAAGAGCGGTACCTCGAACAAGAACATCTGCGCCCCGGGCCCTTCTATCCTCAGTACGATGAGGACCGGTGACAGCAGCTCAGGTCAGATGAAC
>CAJMLD010000299.1 GCA_905214175.1 uncultured bacterium | reverse complement strand
TTCTTCCCTGAAATATCAGCTCATCGATATGGACGGTGAGAAGGTGCTGTGCAAGATACCTTTGGGGACTTCATCATGCCCGTGGCCATGCCGGCAGTGGACATTGTCTCGGGCGAGCTCACGGTGTTCACGAACGACCCCGAGCTTTTCAAGAGCACGGGCGCCGGTTGGAACTGCGTCTCGGGCGACGATCTTGACGTGGCCAGCTGCGCGTGTGCCTCGGCCTCGTATCCCCTGGTCATTGCCCCAACCACATACAGGGGCCACGTCTACATGGACGGTGGCTGCCGGATGAACCTCCCAACGCCGCTATTTGACCGCAGCTCTGTTGACGCCGTGGTGGGCGTGGGAATGATCCGCATGCTCGAGCCCCTCAACGACCTCAAGCCGCTCGCCATAGCCCAGAGGACCATGTCGTGTGGTGCCAACCAGCTGGACCGCCTTCACGCACAGGCGGCCGACATCTATGTCAACCTGCCCGTTTCCGGTGCAGACGCATTCCAGGCGGGAACCGGCCAGCAGGTCATTGACGAGGCGCGAGAGATGCTTCGCGCCAACCCCGTGGACTGGAGCCCCGCGCGACCCAGCGCCTTCTCGGCCATGAGGCGCGCAGCCGTCGATGCCATTGCCAACATGGTCCGCGGCTGGCAGAGCTCGCAGTAGAGCTCCTAGCGCACAAGAAAGGTGGTGCCGCCACCAGGCGACACCACCCCATGAGACAGAGGGACTGTCCCTTTGTCTCACGCAAGCGGCTTGATGACCTCCATGTCGCGCATGTACGGACGCAGGACCTCGGGCACCGTAATGGAGCCGTCGGCGTTCTGGTAGTTCTCCATGATTGCAGCCATGGTACGACCCACGGCAAGGCCGGAGCCATTGAGGGTGTGGACAAGGCGCGTACCCTTGAACTCCGCGGGGTCCTTGTAACGGATGTTCGCGCGACGCGCCTGGAAGTCCCAGCAGTTGGAGCAGGAGGAAATCTCCTTGTAGTTGTTGTAGCTGGGCAGCCAGACCTCAAGGTCGTAGCACTTGGTGGCCGAGAAGCCAATGTCACCGGTGCAGAGCGTGACCACGTGGTAGGGCAGGCCAAGCAGCTGCAGGCACCTCTCGGCCTCGGCAACCATGCTCTCGAGCTGGTTCATCGAGTCCTCGGGCTTGGCAAACTTGACCATCTCGACCTTGTCGAACTCGTGCACGCGGATGATGCCGCGGGTGTCGCGCCCGGCGGAGCCAGCCTCCTCGCGGAAGCAGGGCGTGAAGGCGGTGTACCAGAGCGGCAGCTTGTCGCCGTCGAGAATCTCGTCCCTGTGGATGTTGGTAAGCATGACCTCGGCCGTGGGGATAAGGTACATGCCGCCGCTCACGTGGTAGAGGTCCTCGTCGAACTTAGGCAGCTGGCCGGTACCAAAGAGGGAGTCGTAGTTGGTGATCACGGGCGGCCACCACTCGGTGAAGCCCGCCTTCACGTGGGTGTCGATGAAGAAGTTGATAAGCGCGCGCTCCATGAGGGCGCCTGCGCCGCCCAGCAGGTAGAAGCGGGTGCCGGCAAGCTTGATGCCGCGCTCGAAGTCGATCATGCCGGTGGAGGGGCCAAGGTCCCAGTGAGCCTTGGGCTCGAAGTCAAACTTCGTGGGCTCGCCCCACTTGCGGACCTCGGGGTTGTCGGAGTCATCGACGCCATACGGCACGGACTCGTGCGGG
>CAJMLD010000298.1 GCA_905214175.1 uncultured bacterium | reverse complement strand
GCAGCTAGCGACGACGCCGAGAAGGACCAGGACAAAGAAGCAGTTACGGCAACCGTCCTTGATATTCTCGCCGAGAAGTACGACATCACCGAGGAGGACCTACTCTCCGCCGAGCTTGAGATTGTGCCCGCTGGCCAGGCGCGCGACATGGGCCTGGACCGTTCGATGATCCTGGGCTACGGCCAGGACGACCGCTCCTGCGCCTATCCCTCGCTTCTTGCCCAGCTTGCGTGCGAGGCGCCCAAGCGCACCGCCGTCACCATCCTTGTTGACAAGGAGGAGATTGGCAGCCGCGGTGCTACCTCGATGAGCAGCCGCTTCTTTGAGGATGTCATGGCCGAGCTTATCGAGGCAGCCGGACAGGGTACTCCCCTGGCGCTGCGCCGTTGCCTCGAGCGCTCTCGCATGCTCTCGAGTGACGTCTCCGCGGCCTTCGACCCCAACTACTCCTCGGTCTTCGAGGCAAAGAACTCGTGCTTCCTTGGGCGCGGCCTCACCTTCAACAAGTATACGGGAGGCAGCGGCAAGTCTGGCTCCAACGATGCCGACGCCGAGTACGTTGCCCTCATCCGTCGCGTGATGGATGACGCAAACGTCCGCTTCCAGACCGCCGAGCTCGGCCGCGTTGACGCCGGTGGCGGTGGCACCATCGCCTACATCCTTGCCACCTATGGCATGAACGTGATTGACTCCGGCATTGGCGTACTTTCGATGCACTCCCCCTGGGAGGTCACGAGCAAGGCGGACATCTGGGAGGCCTACAAGGGCTATTGTGCCTTCCTTGCGCTGGAATAGCGGACAGCACGGGCGAAGCTTCTCGCCATTGGAGACAGTGCCTCTTGATGGGTGCGAGCAGTCATGCTCGCACCCATTCTTGTGAGGTTAGCGAGCGAGGTGCGGCCATGCGACTTTCGAGTTGCAGTCGGCGAGCGGTGGGCAAATCAGGCCAAGAGTATCAATACTGCAAAAAATTGCTTCAGGCGTGTTTCAGTCCTCCCCCACTTTCCTCCAACAGGACGAACATCTTTCTCGAAAAGCGGACGCTGCGGTCATGCCGTGTCCGCATGGGGACAGACGGCGGGAGGAAAAGATGGGTCATTCGATGGATCGTCGCACCTTCATCAAGGGAGGAGCTGCCGCGATGGCAGCCGCAGGACTTGGTGCTTGCGGACAGCGCTCGTCTAGCAGCGGAGAGTCATCCAGTGGGGAGGCGGCATCGGGAGGAACCATCAACTATGCAATCACGAACCCCACGTCGATCGACCCCTTTGACATCGAGGAGTTCAACGGCGCGGCTGTTGCTTCTCAGCTCTTTGACCAGCTCACGGTCTACGACTACGACACAGAGGAGCTGAAGCCCAGCGTTGCCGAGTCCTGGGAGTCATCTGACGACGCCGCGACGTGGACCTTCCACATCAAGCAGGGCCTCAAGTTCCACGATGGCACCGACGTCACGGCCAAGTCGTTCCAGTACGCCTGGAACCGCATCTGCAACCCCAAGACCACCACGGCGCCGTCTGTGGTCTCGTACCACCTTGCCATGGTTAAGGGCTATGACGACGTGGTCAACGGAAACGTCGAAGAGCTTGAGGGGCTTTCCTGCCCCGACGACTACACCCTCAAGGTGGAGCTCACCGGCCCTTACGCAGACTTCCCCTTTGTGGTGTGCTGCACGCCCCTCTCGCCCATCCCGGACTGCGCGAAGGACAAC
>CAJMLD010000297.1 GCA_905214175.1 uncultured bacterium | reverse complement strand
CACTCAAGGGCTCGCTCCAACCACCTCCTTGACGAGCTTCGCCCACGTACCGGTAGGACCGCGCTTGTCACCCATGGGGGATTCTCTCGCATTCTCATTGCCGCCATGTACGAAGTGGGGTATGACCATTTCTGGAACGTGCACCTGGCAAACGTGTGCTCGGCGTATTACACCTGTAACGGGAAGAGCTTCTACCTTGGTGGGTTTAACCTCACGCCTGAGGAGGTCATCGAGCGCTCGACCAGGAAGAACCCGTACGACCTCAGGGACATCTGGGGTGTTGCAGAAAGGGAGGACGCATGATCGTCGCCATCGATGGACCCGCGGGGTCTGGCAAGTCTACCGTTGCCCACGCCATTGCCGAGAGGTGCCACCTTACGTACCTCGACACTGGAGCCATGTATCGCTCCGTCACCGCAGAGTGCCTGCGCCAGGGCATCGACCCTGCGGACGCCCCTGCCGTGACCAACGTGGCCCGTTCGATCACGATCGCCTTTGGAGCATCGCCTGAAGGACAGACGGTCACCGCCAATGGGCGTGACGTCACCGCGGAGATTCGCACGCCCGAGGTCGACCGCAACGTCTCTGCCGTCTCTGCCATCCCCGAGGTGCGCGAGGCCATGGTCGAGCTCCAGCGTGCCTATGGCCAGACGGGCAACGTGGTCGCCGAGGGCAGGGACATTGGCACGGTGGTCTTCCCCAAGGCCGACGTGAAGGTGTTCCTCACGGCCGACCCCGCGGCGCGCGCGCTGCGCCGTGCCGTGCAGCGCGAGGGCGGGGACGCGGCCAAGGACGCCAATGCCACGGCGGACCCCGCTGAGGTCGAGCGCATCCTCGCTGACCTCAACCGCCGTGACCAGCTAGACTCCTCGAGGAAGACCGCGCCGCTCAAACCCGCGCCCGACGCGCACCACATTGACTCCTCCGCGCTCAGCGTGGACGAGGTCGTGGCCGCCATCTGCGCGCTTGACCCGAGGCTGGCGGCTGCGCTGTCTGGAGACCGTTCGTGAGCGCGCAAAAGAGGGCTCCCGAGAAGCGCTTGCGCGCCTTTCGCGGCAACAGCTTCGACGACTACTTCGATACGGGGATGCGCAACTTTCCGCTTCCTGCGCGCGTGTTTCTCGGTATCGCCGTCTACGCGTGCTTGGTTTGGACCCAGTTCCGCTGGCGCTGGAGCGTGGAGAACAAGGAGAAGCTCGTCGACGACAAGACGCCGCGCGTCATTGTCATGAACCACGGCTCGATGCTCGACCCCGTGATCATCATCGTGCAGCTCTGGCTTCACGGAATCCGCGTGCGCACCATCTATAAGAGCGAGTTTGACAAGTCGCCGGTTGTCACGTGGTTCTTCACGCGCGTGGGGGCAATTCCCGTTCAGCGCGGCACCGCGGACATGAAGTCCGTGCGCCGCGCGCGTGCGGCCCTCGATCGTGGCGAGTGCGTCCTTATCTTCCCCGAGGGCACGCGCATCAAGAGTGACGAGGAGCCCGTGACCATCCACGAGGGCTACTCGCTCATGGCCCAGCTCGCCCATGCTCCCGTTCAGCCCGTGGCCATCGTTGGCGCACGTGACATCACGAAGCGCGGCAGCCACCTGCACCACTTCTCCCGCGTGTGGCTCAAGGCGGGAGATCCCATCTCCTGGGACTCCCTTGGCGTCGATGGCAGGAAGGCGCAGCTTGCCGCCATGTCGAAGGCCGGCATGGACGCCGTCTACGCCCTTCGGGACGAGCTTCGCGAAGAGCATCCGGGGAGGATGTAGGC
>CAJMLD010000296.1 GCA_905214175.1 uncultured bacterium | reverse complement strand
AGGAGGCAAGCGCGTCGAGGAACCTCTGGCAAATGCCACTCGTTCCTATGGTTGCAATGCGGACCCTCTGCCCCTTCGCCATGCTGGCGCCCCTTCCCGTGCAAATGCCAGGGGCGCCAGAGATCCAAGTAGACAGAGCCTAGGGCGCCCACTCAATGGCAACGATTCTAGACCAGGGGGCGCGAGATTGTCAGCGTGCCTGGGCAGCGGGCTCGACTGTGGGGGTGACGGCCATAGAGCGGACGGAGCCAAGGCAGGACTGCACAGATTGAATCACCGTCTGCGAGAGCTCGTCCTCGCTCATGCTTCGCTCACCCAAGAGCCAGCTGCCAAGCAAGGTAACGATGCCACCAGCCGCAAAGTCCACAGCACACGAAAGCCTGGAGGAGAAGGAATCGGAGACCTGGGCTGAGACCACGGAGAGCCTGCTCAGACGCTCCGAGAGCTCGCGCCTAAGACGCTCGGACAGGAGTGTGCGAGCGGGGGTGCGGGCAAGGGAGCCAAAAGCCGTGGCACTGTCGGCAGCAAGGGCCTTGAGCTGCGAGAGCACCTTTGAGAGACCCGCAGGCGTGCGCACGTCACCGGACTCGACGATACCAGAGACCTCGTTAACCGCGTCGTTCTCAATCTCTAGAAGGACGGCGCGCACGCTGGGGTAGTGGGCGTAGAAGGTCTTCTTGTTGATGAGCGCGCGCTCGGCAACGTCCTTTGCAGTAATGTCCTGCGTTGGCTTCTCGGAGAGCAGCGAGACAACAGCCGCGCGAATGGCGGCCTGCGAGCGCTTGATGCGAAGGTCTATGTGTCCCGTAGACTGGGTGCCCATTTCTGTCACCTCTCAAGGACGATGTGACGCAGTCATGTACAGCTGATACTTCGAATTGTATATTTATTTCCTAAATTGGAAATAAGTAGAATCTCAGATTTAAGGGAGACAATCGTGAATTCTACCCCAGAAGAGATACGCCAACGCTACGAGGAGCTTGCGTTCCCCACGCTTGCCGCCGCTCGCGTATCGCTCATGGCAGGCTACGTGCAGCACGGCCAGACCACCACGCTCGAGCACGTTGCCGCCGTAGCCTACCTAAGCCTTGCCCTGGTGAGGCGGCTCGGACTACACTGCGACGAGCGCGCGCTGGTACGCGGCGCCCTCCTGCATGACTACTACCTGTACGACTGGCACGACCATAACGCCGCTCCGGACAACTGGCACGGCTTCACCCATCCCCGCCACGCGTTGAGGAATGCCGAGAAAGACTTCCCAGACCTCACCGATCTCGAGCGCGACATCATTGCTCACCACATGTTCCCGCTCGTGCCGTCTCCCCCGAGGCACAAGGAGGCCCTGGTGGTCTCCCTCGTCGACAAGATTTGCTCGACCGTGGAGGTCTTTGCTCGCCAGCCGTGGCACAAGGTCGAGAAGGGCGGGGCGGCATGGTAGAGCGTCTCATGGCAGCATTCGCCGGCCTCGTCTCGATGCCGGGACACAATCTTTCGCCGCTGGGCCTATCACTTCTCGTTCTCTCAATGACCACCATCTCTGTGGGCGGGTGGGTCTGGGAGACCATCTACTGCTCGATTGTGGAGCGGCGCCCCGTACGCCGAGGCTTTCTCTTTGGCCCTGCCTGCCCCATCTACGGCACGGGAG
The DNA here is from genome assembly GCA_905214175.1 of uncultured bacterium. Lineage (GTDB taxonomy): Bacteria > Actinomycetota > Coriobacteriia > Coriobacteriales > Atopobiaceae > Tractidigestivibacter. Next base: position 125 of record CAJMLD010000296.1, on the reverse strand, counting down.
CCATTGCGGTCTACGTTCTTCTCGGACACCTCGAGAGTCCCGTTGCCGTGTTTGTCGCAGGCGCCCTGCTTGCAACCGTCATCGAGTACGCCACGGGACGCGTACTTGAGGAGCGATTTGGTAAG
>CAJMLD010000295.1 GCA_905214175.1 uncultured bacterium | reverse complement strand
CAGCGGGAACCGTGACCTGGTAGGAGAAGGTTCCCGACTCGCCGGACCGTAGGTGCGTGCGCACACGGATGAACTGCAGCCCCCCAAGCGTGGCCTCGTTCACGCCATAGTCAGTGAAGATGAGCCCGTCGCTTGCCGAGAAGTTCGAGATTGTCCCGCCTGCGGGCGCGATGAAGTACACGAAGTGAAGCATGTCGGAGTTGTTGCGCTTGTCGGAGTTTCCGCCGTAGATGTAGATTGGCGCGGTTGCCGCCTCCTCGGGCGTGATGGTGTTGGTGAGCGTCGTGGTGACGTTGTAGGTGGTGGAGCCATCGGCGTTCTTGGTGCCGCCGTCAATCGTGGTGCCCACCTGCGTGTACCAGCTGAGCTTGCTGTAGGAGTCGTCGTTCAGGTAGACGCCCAAAGTCGGCTTTGTGGGATCGGTGGAGAGGGCGCCGGCAACACCCAGTTCCTGCATGACCTGCTCCTCACCCTGATCATTCATCCACGCAAGGATTCGTCCATCCGCTACAGACTGCTTGAGGACGTCCTTGAGGTCCTTGATGCTAGCGTTGCCAAGGTTGCCCAGGACCGACTTGAATGCGAGCTCGGCAACGTTGGCGAAGTAGGCATCCTGGGCATCTCCGTTATTGCCATACTTCCAGTAGACGTCGCTCAGGAGTGCCTGGGCCGTGTTGGTGCCGTCAAGGGTTTCGCCGTCGGGTGCGATGATGGAGCCCGTAAGCCCAACAAGGCGCTGCAGGAAGACGGGGTCGATGGCTATGACGCCATCAACGGTGCCGCCACCCGTCTGGGCCCAGTAGTCACGTGCCAGCTCTCCCACGCGGACAAAGTCCGGATCACAGTTCACCTGGGCGGGATCGGTGTCCATATTGGTCGCGATGGCATTGCGCTCCTCGTCGGTGATGTCCACCTTGAGACCCGGCTTGTGGAGGATCGTGGTGAAGCTGCCCATGGTGAGGACGCCATTGTTAATCGTGACGGTTCCCCAAGAACCGGGGAGTCCGCCCGTAGAGCGAAGCTCGGAGTTGTTTTGGGCAATAACGAGATAGGTACGGGACTGGCCGTTTGCGCCGAGCATCTGGGGAAGAACGTCAAGCATGGGCTTAGCCTTCGCGAGGTCGTCGCGCACCTCGGTAGTCCGCGCCTTTACCTTGTCAATGGCTGAAGCGACCTGCGGGATATGCGCCTCCGGCAACGAGTCGATGGTGTCGAGCGTGCTCTCGATGGTAGGAGTTGCCTTATCGACAGCGGCAACAACAGCAGAGATAGTCTCCACATCGAAGGACCCATCGTGCATGATGTCCGAGAGCTTCTTGCCCGAGAGGCTCTGCGCAATGGGCACAAGCGCATCGTTCACGAGGGCAGATGATGCCGCTCCAAGCGTCTGGACCGAGCGCACGTCCTCCCCCACCACGGGCAGGCGCGCGGCAAACTTCCAGAGCGGCGAGGTGATCTCGAGGTTCAGCGCGTCGGTGTCCTTCACGATAGAATCGACCGAGGCGGTGAGGGCATCTACGTCGCCGCTCTTGAGGGCCTCCTTCATCGTAGGAATCTCGGAGACGACCCCCTCTGCGTGAGCCTTAGCGGTCTGAGCGGAGCGATAGAGTTGGAAGGCACAGGCCCCACACACAGAGACGATGGCAACAATCACGAGGCCAATCACGAGGCCAACATGAGAATGACGACGCCTGTTGTTGGTTCCGCGGTGTCCGCGGCGGGCGTTACGGGGCGTGTAGTTGCTACGCGAGAGCCGCTCATACTGGCTGTCAGGGGCAACGAAGTGGGAAGCCA
>CAJMLD010000294.1 GCA_905214175.1 uncultured bacterium | reverse complement strand
CCCTTTGGCGTGAAGACAAAGATCTCGTGCTCAAAGAGGTCTACGCGCAGGTTGTTCAGGAACTCGTGCGGGTCGTCGATGTCGTCCTCGACGGCCCAGTCGAGGCTCCTGCGGATCCAGTTGATGGTGGAATCGATCGAGCGGTCCTCGGCCGACATCTTGCCCTGCGAGTTTCCGGCCTTCTTGTAGAGCCAGTGGGCAGCAACGCCGTACTCGGAGGCCTCGTGCATCTCGACCGTGCGAATCTGGATCTCGATGGGCTTGCCGTCCGGACCAACCACCGTGGTGTGTAGCGACTGGTAGAGATTGGCCTTGGGCGTGGCGATGTAGTCCTTGAAGCGGCCGGGCATGGGGTGCCAGAGCGTGTGGACCGCGCCAAGCGCCGAGTAGCAGTCCCCCACCGTCTGCGTGATGATGCGCAGCGCGATGAGGTCATAGATGTCCGAGAAGTCCCGACCCTTGCGGGTCATCTTCTGGTAGATGGACCAGAGGTGCTTGGGACGGCCGGTTATCTGGTAGTTCTTGAGGCCCACGCGCTTGAGCTCGTCGTCCAGGGTCTTGATGGCGGCCTCGGTGTCGTCCTCGCGCTGCGCGCGCGAGTCCTGCACCATGCGGGCCACGCGCTGGTACTCCTCGGGCTCGAGCCAGAAGAAGGCCAGGTCCTCGAGCTCCCACTTGATGGACGAGATGCCCAGTCGGTCGGCGAGAGGGGCATAGACGTCCATGGTCTCGCGCGCCTTGAAGAGGCGACGATCGGGCGGCAGCGCCGCCAGGGTGCGCATGTTGTGCAGACGGTCGGCAAGCTTGATGATGACCACGCGGATGTCCTTCGACATGGCGAGGAACATCTTGCGCAGGTTGAGGGCCTGCTTCTCGTCCATCGAGGTGACCTTGATGGAGGTGAGCTTGGTGACGCCGTCGACGAGCTCGGCCACCGTCTCGCCAAAGAGCGAGGAAATCTGCGCGAGCGTGGCGGGCGTGTCCTCCACCGTGTCGTGCAGGAGCGCGGCACAGATGGTGTCCTCGTCCATGTGGAGGTCCTTGCAGAGGATGAGGGCCACCTCGACGGGATGGTTGATATAGGGCTCGCCAGAGCGTCGGCGCTGGTCACGGTGGTAGTCGGCCGCAAAGTGGTAGGCGCGGTCGATCTTTGCCCACTCCTCGTCGCTGAGGTAGGCGCGTGCGGCTTCTTCGAGCACGCGGAAGTTGGCCGCGTCGGGGATGACCGGCTTCTTGGCGGGGGCGGCAGGAGCGGGGGCCGCCGGGGCCGGGACAGCGGTGGTGACGTGCTCAGCCGAAGCGACAGACATCGCAGATGCCGCATCGATGGGCGCGGGGGCGCTTGCCCCTCCCGCAGGCGCCATAGCCATTGCGTCCTGGGCCTTCTCGGCCATCATGCCGTCGTCGCCCATGGTCCCTCCTCCTATTCGCCCACGCGAACGCCAAAATCGGGCGCTATGGGCCTGTTTATCGCAGAGAGCAACTCTTCCTCAGTACATGAGAGTACCCATTCGCCAAACTCGCCGCACGCCTCGCGCTCGCGAATGCCCTCGAGGTAGCGGGCGGAGCCCTCAAGGTCAACGTGGCCGGGGTTTCTCGCCATGGTGATGAGACGCGCGTCGCCAAAGCCCGCAAGCGAGAGCAGTCCCAGCTCAGAGAAGACCTGGATGCCGCAGGCGACGGCGCCCTCGGAAAGCGGGCGTCCCTTTACCGTAGCCATGGCCGCAAGCTGAGAATCCTGCGCCGAGAAGTAGGCCTGGCCAACGCCGGCAGCACTCTTGGAGACCCCGCGCAG
>CAJMLD010000293.1 GCA_905214175.1 uncultured bacterium | reverse complement strand
GCTTGCCGAGGCGGGCGTGCACGACGTTCGCGTCTACGACGTCTCCAAGACCCCGGTCTCCGAGATGGTCTCGCAGGCATTCCGCTCGCCAGTGCTGGTCTTTGCCTCTGCCACGTACAACATGGGCATCTTCGACGGCATGCGCGAGCTTCTCGAGGACCTCAACGCCCATGCGATGAAGAACCGCACCGTCGGCGTCATCTACAACGGCTCGTGGGCGCCGCAGGCGGGTTCGCTCATGCTCGACGCCATCCAGCGCATGAAGGGCATGGAGGTGCTTGTCCCCGAGGTGCACGTGACCTCCACGGTGGACGAGGGGGCGCTCGAGCAGATCGACGCCCTGGCGGCTGCCATCGTGGCAAAGCTGGCGGAGTAGGGAAGGCGACCGGCTCTTGGCCGGCATGCAAACGGCGAGAATTGCGGCCCGTGGCGCTTGTGCGTCACGGGCCGTTTTGGCGAGAAGTGTGTGAGACAAGCTCGCTGGCTGTTACTTGTCTCCGCCAAACGTGATGAACAGGCCGCCGAATAGGCGGTGATTGCTTGGCTTGCGCTCGACGGGCGGCCTTTCGGGCTTCTGGTACCTCGCATTCTTGGCCTCGATCAGCTCGCGCACCACCTCGGCCTGGGTCTTCTTCCAGCGCTCCTCGGCCTTGGCTCTGGCCTCGGGGGACTCATCGTAGACGTAGTGGTAAAGGGAGTCTATGACCTCCTTACGCCCCTCATCATTCGGGAGGAGCCTGCGCATCTTTTCGACTCGCGCTAGCTGCTTTTTGAGCACCTCCTCGCCCTCCTGGGCGTAGTCGTGCTTCTCGACGGAGAGCACGTGCTAGGTACCATCGTCGTGCTGGCCGATGTGGTAGAACGTGGGGGACTCGTATGGCTCGGTGATTGCCAGCAGCTCTTGCCCGTCTATGAACGGATCCCATGTGATGCTTGGATTGCCGTAGAGAGGGAAGCTTCCCTTGCGCGGCTTCTTCTGCGCGTTCTCGGCTTCGTCCTCGTGAGCTGGGTCTATGTGCAGTGTCTCTCCTCGCCCAACCAGGAGCAGCTCATAGCCGCACGACTGGGCAACCTCTGCCAGTGCTGGCGCACCAATGCCACCCTTGCGCTTGAGCGCCTGCTCCAAATAGATGGACGGTCTCCCCATCGCCTGACTTGCAGCGTCTGGAGACATACCGGACTTGTCGAGCATGTGTCGAACGCACGAGTTGGTGTCCATGCCTTCTCCAATCACATCGGCTTATTATGCGCAGCATCACCAGTGCTGCGGCATCCAAGCCGCTTTGTCACGCGGACAACAGTGGCGGCCTATTCCCGACTGTCCATATCTGCAAGTATGTGTGTGCATGCAGGCCAAAGGCAAACTGTTTTTGCTCCATTCTGCGAAGGAACTTGCGCTTGGCCCCTCCGCAGCTCAGGGGCATACCCGAACGAGCGGAGGCCCTGGACTACGTGCGAGCTGAAGGTGCTCTCCATCATGCGAGGCGAGAGCACGGACGCGGCTGCAGCGGCGTGCGCCCACGAGAAAGACGAAGCCCCCGCGCAGGTAGCGCAGGGGCTTTGCAACATCCCTAGCAGATTCTAACTAGGGGTTCGGGGACGGGATCCATCCGTCCGCCTGTCTCACATCGTAGCACCCGGCTACGAGGAACGCGCACGAAAAAAGCCCCCAAAGATGCCCGGACCTACAAACCAAAGCATCTAAGGAGGCGGTAGCCCTTGGGGGCGCGGGTTGGCATCCGCGCCCCACTTGCGCACCACATTGTAGCCCTGGCGGGGGTGGTGGGCGGGTGGTGCGTAGGGCAGTGCGTGGCTCTCCGTCAACTGGGCTTTTGCAATCTCCT
>CAJMLD010000292.1 GCA_905214175.1 uncultured bacterium | reverse complement strand
TCCCCGCCGGCGATGCGGCCATAGACGTCCAGGATTTTCTCGCGCAACCTCCCAAAGAGGCGCACGCGAGCCTGAAGTAGCGTGGCACCGCCCACCGCAACGGAGGAATCCCATGCGCTCAGCAGCGAGAGATCTGGCCTCTCGTCCTTGAGCAGCCTATTTCTCTGCTCGATAGCGCGCGTGTAAGCAGCAAGGAGTTTTGAGTAGCCCACGGCCGCCTGACAGCCAAAGCCGTCCAGCTCCGCTCGGCGAAAGGACGCACCGCGCTTCACGAGCGAGAGGTCATCCGGGCAGAAGAGCACGCTCATGAGGGAGGTGGGCATATCCGCCGCCTGGCAGCGCTTGCCGTTGCGTGAGAACTGCCTTCGCTGCGGGGTGATGTCGCAGGCAACGTCCACCACGCGGCCATCGCCCACAAGACGAGCAGTAATGCGGGCACGCTCACAGCCGGATAGGATGAGCTGCGACGGCGTGGGGTGCCTAAACGACACCCCCGCCGTGAGCATCTGCAGAGCCTCGACAGTGTTAGTCTTGCCCACGGCGTTTCTCCCCACAAGGATCGTAGTTGTGGGCGAGAAGGACACCTCGCGCTCGCGGAAGTTCCTGAACTGCTCGAGCCCTAGGCTCTCTACGAGAAGACCCACGCTACATCCGTACGGGCATCAGCATGTAGAGGTAGTTGACCTTGCCGTTGGTCTTGAAGATGCCGGGCTGCATGTTGCTCTGCAGCTCAAGAACCAGCTCCTTCTTGTCGGAGATGGCGTTCACGCAGTCGAAGACGTAGTGGTAGTTGAGCGCAATGGAGAGGCTCTGCCCCTCAACCTCGACGGGAAGAAGCTCGCTGGACTCACCCTGGTCGGGCGAGGAAGCCGAGAGGCGCATGACCTTGCCGTCGGCGTCGATGTCAAAGCGCACGGAGGCATTGGAGATTGCCACCACCGAGACGCGCTTGAGCGCGGCCGCGAAGGCCTCGACGTCTATGCGCACCGAGGTGTTGCAGCTCGACGGCAGGAGTTGACGGTAGTCAGGGAAGTTCCCCTCGATCTTGCTCGAGATGAAGGTCGTGTTACCAAAGGTGAAGACCACCTGGGTGTCGGTGGTGCCAATGGAGATGTGCTCCTCGAGGTTGGGCATCGAGAGCACGTCGTGGAAGACGGGACCGGGCACGATAGTGCTAAATTCGCCCTCGCCCGTCTCGGCAGAAGCGTCACAGACGGCCAGACGGTAGGAATCCGTTGCCACAAGCCGAATGGTGTTGTTGGCGGCCGTGAGCAAGACACCCTGCAGGATAGGTCGCGTGGTCTCCTTGGAGGTCACCTTGTAGACCTTGTCGACCATGCCGGAGAGCAGCTCACTCGGAAGCTCCGTGGCGTTTTCGAGGGAGTACTCGGGGAAGGCGGGCCAATCGGCGGGGTTCAGGGTGTTAAGGCGGAACGAGGACTTCTCGCACGAGATAGAGATCGTGCGCTCGCCGCCATCGAAGGTCACCGCAGCGTCGTCCAGCGTCTTCACGATGCTCGTGAGCATTTTGCCCGAGACAACCGTCTCGCCAGGCTCCTCCACGTTAGCGGGGATGCGGTGGCGAATCGAGATGGTGAGGTTGTTTGTCTGGAACTCGAGCGTGCCCTCCTCGGCCTTGATGTAGATGCCCGAGAGCAAGGGAAGAGTTGAGTTGGTCCCCATGCCCTTGGCAACGACTGACAGTGCCTTGAGAAGTGAAGACTGGCTTACGGTGAACCTCATGGCTGCCCTCTCTTATCTATTAGTTCTTTATCTATATATAAAAGCAATAGTACCAAGGAACAGGCCTTCGAAATGTGCGAAGCCATGCTCAAGCATGGTGCAGGCCA
>CAJMLD010000291.1 GCA_905214175.1 uncultured bacterium | reverse complement strand
TAGCTATGGAAGAAGTGCTTACCCTACCAATGGAAAATCTGCTTGACATTCACAGGTAGACCTCTATGACCGCGCGACTAGTCGTCGGCTGGATGTGCGCAGGTTCTGCCGGCGAACGGTCTACTACCCCATGGCGGATGACGCCACGGACCCAGTTGCCCTCTTCGATCTCTATCTGTTTAGGCTTGGTCCCGAGGAAGACGAGGCCAACACCCGCGCGAGCATCAACGAGGGGGCAGCCGCGATGCGCGCCGCCTTCGAGTGCTACGGAATTGGCTGCCGCATCCAGCATGCGCATGACAGCCTAGTGTTCCGGACGTCACAGATGGACGAGACGGTCGTGGCGCACTCGGCCATTGAGCTCTTCCCCAACGAGTCGATGAAGCTCTCGGTACCTGCGGTTATGGTCACGGGAGACGAGCGAGAGCGTGCTCTGCGCTCGCTTGCCGAACGCACGCTCTTCTCGCCAAGGCCGGACGCTCGGTTGATGGATGTCTCCGCCACGCTGCGCCGCGTAACGAGAATGGCGTCACTTCTCGACCGCTACGTGCGGCTGCGTGGCCTTTCCTGGCGGGAGTACGCCGTGGCGTACGAGCTTGAGCACATGGCTGGGGTCACGCTTTGGTCGGAGAACGAGACGTACCTTGGCTACGCCGCGCGCCATGGGGTGCTGTATTGCGCAACAACCGATTGCATTTCGCGCGTTCGCTACCTCGACGACGGCGCGCACGACACGTTCCGGGCGCGTCAGTTTGCGGGAAGCCACTTCTTTGAGGCGTGCGGGCTGCCGCTCGGTTCGCCCGACCCGGATGACGCGGAGCTTGTGAACGTGCTGCTCAGCACAAGTGGCGAGAAGTAATCGGCTGTGGGCTGCGCGTGGCCGTCGCCGTGCGCGGGCGGTGGGGCTCGTATGGCCGACTATTGTCTTGCCGTTTAGCCCTTAAGCTCTTTTGCAACCTCGATGCCAATGCGATGCGGTATGCCAACGACAAGCGCATTGCCCATACAGAAGGCGCGCTGCCCGTCAGTCATTCCGGTATCTGTCCACCCCTTGGGGAAGCACTGGAGCTGATCGAGCTCGTCGGGGACCAAGCGACGAAGCCGACCATCCTTGCATTCCACAACGTGCTTGAAGCGTGAGGCTCCTCGACCGCCCTCGCCCGTAAGGATGGTGCGAGAGGGCTTATCCGTTGCGTCTGGGAAGGACATGGCGCCCTCTGAGTAGCTGTATTCGAAGCCGGTTGCCTTGTTGGTGCGTTTTTCCTTCTTCGAGCCCTTTAGATACTCCCACTTCTCTCGCTGCGACTCAGGAACGAAGTATTCTTCGGGTATTTCGTTCTCGGGGACGAGAACGTCTCCCAGGGTCGCCCGAGGTCCGTCATAGGCCTCCAAAACCTTACAGGTAATTACCCGGTTTCCAATCATGACGCCTGCCTCTGAAAAAGGCGAGTTCTTGCCTCCCACATTGAAGGATTGGGAGGCGTCATAGGGGTCTGCAGGGATATCGACATAGTTTATTTCCGCTGGCGCCTCCATGGGGAATGCGCTCGCCATTATTCCGTGGAGAAGCCTCTCTTTGAGGTCCCACCGTACCCCACGTTCGGCAAGGATATAGACCCGCTTCCTCCGCTGAGGGAAACCGTATTCTGCGCTGTTGACGACTCTCCACTCCACCGAGTATCCAAGCGAGGCGAGACAGGAGAGGATGATTGCAAAGTCTCTTCCTCGTTGCCGCGCAGGGCTTTTGAGAAGCCGGTCGACGTTTTCGAACATGCACCAGCGAGCGTTCTTAGATGACTTCGCTAGCTGCAGTTGAAGAAAGCGGTAAATAGACCACCAGAGAACGCCCTTCTT
>CAJMLD010000290.1 GCA_905214175.1 uncultured bacterium | reverse complement strand
CTCACGGGGAGGAAAGATGCAGGACGGATTCGTGAAGGTCGCGGCAAGGACGCCCGAGGTCCGCGTTGCCGACGTGGCGTACAACATGGACTCCTGTCTGCGGCAGATTGACGCCGCTATCGAGGAAGGTGCGCGCGTCATTGTGCTGCCGGAGCTCTGTGTGACGGCGTATACCTGCGAAGACCTGTTCTGGCAGGACGCGCTTCTCGACGAAGCTGAGAAGGCCGTGGGCGTCATAGCCCAGAGGACTTCCCACATCGACGCCCTCGTGCTTCTCGGCGCACCGGTCCGGGCGAACGCCAAGCTCTACAACTGCGCCATTGCCCTCGCACACGGGAGCGTGCTGGGCATTGTGCCCAAACGCGCCATCCCCACCTACAACGAGTTCTACGAGTCGCGCCACTTCTCGGTTGGCCCCGAGGACTGCGTGCCCGTGGACTTTGCTGGCTTCTCGGACGTACCCTTTGGCGCGCGCCAGCTCTTTGCCTGCACCGAGCTGCCGCAGCTGGTGGTAGCGGCCGAGATTTGCGAGGACCTGTGGATTCCCAACCCACCTTCGACCGAGCATGCGCTGGCGGGGGCCACGCTCATCTGCAACCTTTCGGCCTCCAATGCCATCGTGGGCAAGGCGGACTACCGCCGCAGCCTTGTCACCGGGCAGTCCGCGCGTCTCATCTGCGGATACGTGTATGCGTCCGCCGGCAACGGCGAGTCAACGCAGGATCTGGTCTTTGGCGGTCACGACATGATTGCCGAGAATGGCCGCATGCTTGCGGAGGCGGAGCCCTTTGGAACCGGAGCCGCGACTAGCGAGGTGGACGTGGCCTTTCTCTGCGAGGAACGCCGTCGCATGTCCACCTTTGTTACCGCGCCGGCGCCCGAGGCGCTTGGCTACACGGTCACGCATTTCTCGCTCACGCCCAGCGCCACCACGCTCACGCGCTTCGTCGATCCCCACCCGTTCGTTCCCTCCGATGCAGAGCGCCGTGCCGAGAGGTGCGAGGACGTCCTGAGCATCCAGGCTCGCGGCCTGGCCAAACGCCTTGCGCACACGCGCTCGAGCCACGTGGTGATCGGCGTCTCGGGCGGGCTTGACTCCACGCTGGCGCTTCTGGTGTGCGCCCGCGCGTTTGACCTGCTTGACCTGGACCGCATTGGCATCATTGCCGTGACCATGCCGGGGTTTGGCACCACCGGGCGCACGCACGGCAACGCGACGGCGCTGGCCGACGCCCTCGGCTGCGACTTGCGCGAGGTCAACATCTCGGACGCCGTGCGCCAGCACTTCTCGGACATTGGCCATAACGAATCCGTCCACGATGTCACGTACGAGAACAGCCAGGCCCGCGAGCGCACGCAGGTGCTCATGGACATCGCCAACCAGGAGGGCGGCCTGGTGGTGGGCACCGGCGACCTCTCCGAGCTGGCGCTTGGCTGGGCAACGTACAACGGCGATCACATGTCGATGTATGCCGTCAACGCGAGCGTGCCCAAGACCCTTGTGCGGCACCTTGTGCGCTACGTCGCCGATACCTGCGGAAACGACGAGGAGGCCGAGGTCCTCTACGACGTTCTGGACACGCCCGTCTCGCCAGAGCTATTGCCTGCCGAGAAGGACGGTACCATCGCCCAGCGCACCGAGGACCTTGTTGGCCCCTACGAGCTGCACGACTTCTTCCTGTACGAGGTCCTGCGCCGCGGTACGCCGCCGCGCAAGGCATACCGGCTGGCGCGCTACGCACTTGGCGACACGTACGACGACGCAACGATTCTCAAGTGGGAGAAGACCTTCTACCGGCGCTACTTCGCCCAGCAGTTCAAGCGCAGCTGCCTGCCGGACGGCCCCAAGGTGGGCTCGGCGGC
>CAJMLD010000289.1 GCA_905214175.1 uncultured bacterium | reverse complement strand
GTCTCGGTTCTCTCTGGTGGCGAGAAGACCCGTCTCGCCCTTGCCAAGATGCTTGTGGCGCCAGATCCGCTGCTATGCCTTGACGAGCCCACCAACCACCTGGACATCGACTCGGTCGACGTGCTCGAGCAGGCCCTCCTGCACTTCCCGGGGACCATTGTGCTCATTAGCCACGACGAGCACCTTGTGCGTGCCGTGGCAAACAAAGTGGTGGACGTGCGCGACCACAAGGTCACGCTCTACGACGGGGACTACGAGTACTACCAGTTCAAGCGCGCAGAGCTCGAGGCCTCAGCCGCTGCGGACGCGACGCCTGCAAGCCAGCCTGCTCAGGCGAAGGCTGCCCCCGTTGCGCAGGCCACTTCCGAGCAGGCGCCTACCGGCCGCAACGTCAAGACCAAGGAGCAGCGCCGCGCCGAGGCTGAGGAGCGCAACCGCAGGAGCAAGGCGCTGCGCAAGACCAAGAAGCGCCTCCAAGAGGTCGAGGCTGCGCTTGGTCCTGCGCACGACCGCTACAACGAGCTTGTGACCCTCATGGCGGACGAAGAGCTCTACAACGACAGCGAGCGCTTCAATGCCTGCATGAGCGAGTACAACGCGCTTTCCAAGAAGATTCCCGCTCTCGAGCAGGAGTGGCTCGAGCTCTCCGAAGCCATGGAGGCGGGCGAGCGGGATGCGTAGCCTTTCTCGCAGCGGTGTGCGCGTTGCCCTCAATGCCGCCGCGCACGTTGCTCGCGTGCTTGCCGTGGCGCTCTGCGCGCTTGTCGTTGTTGACTCGTTCGACGTTGGCGTGCTCCACAGGGCGCTTCTCGATGTGAATGGCCTTGCGGCTGGTGTGGTGCCTCAGTCCGTGCTTGGGCTTCTCGTCTTTCGCACGCCCATGGGCGGGGCCTTCAGGGGAGATTTTGCCCTTGTTGCCATTGTGCTCTTTGTCATAGACTGGCTGCTCACAAGGGCTGCCTATCGCATCTAGGTCAGAAAGGGGCGTGACGTGTTCTCGACCTCGCGTATCATCACGATTCTCATCTCGGTTGGGCTTGTCATGCTCTCCGCCATTCCGCATGAGGTGGCGCACGGCTGGATGGCCAACAGGCTGGGAGACCCAACGGCAAAGCGCGCTGGGCGTCTCACGCTTAACCCCACCGCGCACATCGACCCCTTTGGATCCATTCTCTTGCCGCTCATCATGGGGGCGTTTGGTGGGCCCATCTTTGCCTACGCAAAGCCTGTGCCCTACAACCCAATGTACTTTGACCCAAAGACGAGAAATCGAGACGAGGCTCTGGTCGCGCTTGCGGGACCCGTCTGCAACCTGCTGCAGGCCCTGGCTGGTGCTGCCGTATGGCGCCTTGCCTACTGGGGCTTCACCTCGGGCCTCGAGGCCGGTTCGCTCGCGATGGACCCATGGTATGAGGTGGCCTACTGGGTCCTCATGGTTCTCTCGACCTACGTCTATGTGAACCTCATGCTCATGTGCTTCAACCTCATCCCGCTTCCCCCGCTCGACGGGTCCAAGGTCATATCGCCCCTCTTTAGGAGCGAGCGCTCGCGCCAGGCGTACTACCAGGTGCAGCGTTATGCCATGCCCATCCTCATCGTGGTGCTCTACCTCATCCCCTATGCGTTTGGGGTAGACCCCCTTGGGTGGATTCTCGACCGCACGGCTGGGTCGCTCTTCGACCTTCTTATGGGGGCGTAGCGGCGCATGTCATGGCGTGTGAAGACAGACGCGTACACCGGTCCCTTCGACCTGCTGCTGCAGCTTGTGAGCAGGCAGAAGGTCGCCATTGGTTCCATCTCGGTTGCCGAGGTGGCCGACCAGTACCTGGCAGAGGTCGAGCGCATGAGCGACCTCGATCTGGATGTGGCGAGCGA
>CAJMLD010000288.1 GCA_905214175.1 uncultured bacterium | reverse complement strand
CTCGGGGAGTTTATCGCTATTTCTCAAAATTGCCGCTTGGCAACTGGGCAAACACCGTGAGAGTTTAAGGGAAAGCGACATTCTCCGCGCGGGATTGAGTTGCCCGGCAATGGAATCCCGCTGCCGGGCAATGGAATCCCACTCCCCGGCAATGGAATCCCGTTGCCCGGCAAAAAAGTTGCATGCGACGCTAGCGCACGAAGGGGTTACCGCTAAGCTCCTCGGCCATCGTGGTGGCGGGGCCATGCCCGCAGAACAGCACCGTCTGCGGCGCAATCTCGCGGCCCATGCGCGCAAGCGAGCGACGCATGGCGGCAGGGTCCCCGCCATCAAGGTCGGTACGGCCACACGACCCCGGGAAGAGCGTGTCGCCGACAAAGACAATCCCCTCGGCCGACCCCTCCCCCACCAGGCAGATGCCGCCCGGCGTGTGGCCGGGCGTCTCCATCACGCGAAAACGTGCCGTTCCCACCTCTAGCACGTCACCCTCGGCAAGCAGCCGCGTTGGTGCGGGGGCATCGTCGTCGTAGGCAATGCCCGAGCCAGAATACGCCGGGTCGCCGGCATGCTCGGCCATCTCGACATCTGCCGCCGCAAGCGCAAACGGCGCACCCGTTGCCGAGACGAGCGCCGCCACGCCGCCCACATGGTCACCGTGACCGTGGGTTGCCGCCACGCACACGACCTTCTCGCCAGCAAGCGCCGTGGCTACGCGCGCACCAGCGGCACCGGCGTCAACGACCAGCGCCTCGCCGGCGGAGACGTAGGCGTAGCAGTTGGTCTGAATGGGGCCGACGACAAAGACACGCACCTCGTCTCCGCCGGGCGTAACCTCGAACGACCCCGCATCGCGAAAGAAGCTCCCCATGGCTACACCCGCTGCTTCATCTGGTTGGCACCCTCGCCAGGCATGATGCGGCGCGCGTCGTAGACGGACGGCACGCGGGAGACGCTGGCGAGCAGCGCGTCCAGCAGGCTTGCGTCCGAAATGGCCACGATGAAGCGCAGCCGCGCTATGCCCTGCTTGCCGGTCTGGGTGGCCGCGGAGAGGATGTTTCCGCCCGCGTCGCCAATGGCGATGGTGATGTCCTTGAGCAGCCCCATGCGATCCGTCGCCTCGACCACGATCTCGACCCTGAACTCGGTGGCGCCGGAGGTGTCCCACTCCACGGGTATCATGCGCTCGGGGTGGTTCATGAGGTCGCGCACGTTGGGGCAGTTGGCTCGGTGCACCGAGACCCCGCGCCCGCGCGTCACAAAGCCCACGATGTCGTCGCCGGCAACGGGGTTGCAGCAGTGCGCAAGGTGGACGAGAAGGTCCGCGTCACCCTTCACAACCACGCCGCAGTTGCTACGGCGGCGGGCGCCCTTGGCAGTCTGCGTGATGGCATAGGACTGCATGAGGGGCTTGTTCTCCTTGATGGCCTCCTCGCGCTTGGCCTGGCGCTCCGCCTCCTTGCGCGCGGCCTCAAGCTGCTCGGGCGAGCCCTCCTCGAGAATCTCCTCGATGCGGTTGGCCACCTGCTTGGCCGAGACCTTCCCCGTGCCAATGCCGGCAAAGAGGTCGTCGGCCGAACGGTAGTCAAACTGCGGGTACACGCGCTCGATGGCCTTGACGGTGCGCTGCGTCGAAATGCCATAGCCGCGACGGCGCAGTTCGTGGGCAAGCTCGCTCCTGCCCTGCTCGGCGTCGTCCGCGCGCGTCTCCACCGAGAAGTACTTGCGGATCTTGGCACGCGCAGAGGGCGTGACCACAATGTTCATCCAGTCGCGGCTGGGCTTGGCGTTCTTGTTGGTGAGAACCTCTACGCGGTCGCCCATGTTGAGCTTGTAGGTGAGGGGCACCACCGAGCCGTTGACCTTGGCACCCACGCAGTGGTTGCCCACCTCGGTATGGAC
>CAJMLD010000287.1 GCA_905214175.1 uncultured bacterium | reverse complement strand
TCTAGGAAATGTGCGGTTTAGTTGCAGTTCCCAAATTGCATCAAGGGCTTCTACCTGCGGTTATTCTCGGAGGGTCGTTAAAATAACAGCAATTAAACCGCAGTTTTCCTGAAGAGTGGGGGCGCGTGCAGCCAGGGCGCGGCCTGCCATGGCGCGTGCAGCCAGGGACGCGCCCCTGTGGCCGACGAGCCGCCGTGGCGTGGCCTGCTGGCACGTCTCACGCTAACGAGAAGGGCCACCCCAGCGCTGCCGGGATGGCCCTCGTGTCTCGATGTGCGCTCCGTTACAGCGACGCCACAAACCGCATCTGCGCCGCGCGACCTGCGTCGTCCCACTTGAAGACGCCCGCGTCCTCAAGAACGTGCGAGAAGACCTGGCCTACGCCGTCGCGCACCACCTCGTGGACGTTCTCGGCGGTGAGTTCGGGATTCTCAGCGGCAAGCTGAGCCGCCCAGGCGGCATGCGAGGAGGCCAGCGGGTCCGCGGCCATCTGCTCCTCGCTCGCGCCAGAAACCAGCAGTTCCTCAACGCGCCCAAGCTCTCCCACCAGGCGCGGTGGCAGGATGGCGAGCCCCATGACCTCGATGAGGCCAATGTTTTCTCGCTTGATGTGGTGCCACTCCTCGTGAGGGTGGAAGACGCCCAACGGGTGCTCGGGGCTCGTGACATTGCAGCGCAGGGCGAGATAAGCCTCGTACGTCGAGCCGCCCACGTTCCCTTGACCGTCCACGCGGCGCACGATGGGGGTCACCGTGTTGTGCGGCGTGCCGTCCGCGTCGTGCGCAACCACGCCCACAGACTCGTCGCTCCAGCCGCGCCAAGCCACCACTACGTGGTCGAAGGCGTCAAGGAGCTGCTCACGGCTCGCGGACGAGAGGCGAAGTACCGAAAGCGGCCAGTGCAGAACCTCGCCGGAGACGTCCGGGTAGCCCGTCAGCGAGAACTTCTCCGCCGTTGTTGCCCGCATCATGGGGAAGACGTGGGCACCGCCCTGGAAGTGGTCGTGCGAGAGGATCGACCCGCCAACCACGGGCAGGTCGGCGTTGGAGCCAATGAAGTAGTGCGGCAGCAGGTCGACAAAGTCGAGCAGGCACGAGAGCGAGGCACGGTCAACATGCATGGGGCGGTGAGTCGCGCTCATGGCGATGCAGTGCTCGCTGAAGTAGGCGTAGGGGCTGTACTGAAGGCCCCAGCGCTCGCCGCCAAGGGAGATGGGGATAATACGCAGGTTCTGTCTGGCGGGATGCGCCCCCATGGGGTCTGTTGCCGCGCGTCCCGGGTAGCCCTCGTTCTCGATGCAGAGCTGGCAGGCAGGGTACTTCTCGCCAGCTGGCGCCTTTCCGGCCGCCGCGATCTCGCGGGGGTCCTTCTCGGGCTTCGAGAGGTTGATGGTTATCTCGAGCGACCCCCAGTTGGTCTTCGTGTCCCAGCACACGTTTCTGGCAATGGCGGTGCGCCGCACGTAGCCGGCATCGCAGCAGGCGCGGTAGAACCAGTCGGTAGCCGCCTTGGGTCCATTCTGCGCGAGAAGCGCCCTGAACGTCGCCTCGACCTCGGAGGGCTTTGGCATGAGAAGCCCCATCACGCGCATGGCTATGCGGTCGCGGCCGCTCGTGGTGTCTGCGGTGCAGCCGTTGGCCACCGCCGCCTCGGCTAGCGTGGCGAGAAGGTCATCCGGTGCCTCGGCAGTCGCGCCCTGCGTTACGGCAGGGGAGTCGGCATCCTCGGCGAGCACCCATGCCTCGCTGGGGCCGGGGCCTGTTGCGCCTACCGCCTCAAGCACGGCGTTCACGCCCCACACGCGGTCCGCCCAGCCAATGAGTCCGTGGCTGGCGGCGTAGTCCACGATTCCCGTCGCGGCGTCGACGAGGGACGTCCCGTCTATGGCCGCCGAATCTCTCTCT
>CAJMLD010000286.1 GCA_905214175.1 uncultured bacterium | reverse complement strand
ACACGGGCGATGGCAATGCGCTGAAGCTGGCCACCGGAGAACTGCGACGGGAAGCGGTCGACATAGTCGGGGTTGATGCCCACGAGGTACATGAGCTCGCCGATGCGCTTGTTGATCTTGGCCTTGTCCCAGCCCTGGGCCTCGAGGGGCTCGGCCAGCACGTCGTAGATGGGCATGCGGGGGTCGAGTGAGCTCATGGGGTCTTGGAAGATGATCTGCAGGTTGCGGCGCAGCTCGCGGCGGTCACGGGCGCTCTTCAGCTCGGAGGTCTTCTTGCCCAGAACGGTGATTGTGCCCTCCTCGGGAACCACGAGGTCCATGATCTGCATGAGCGTGGTTGACTTGCCCGATCCGGATTCGCCTACAAGCGCCAGCGTCTCGCCCTCGTGGATGGTGAACGAGGCGTGGTCGACCGCCGTCATGGTTCCCTTGTTCCTGCGGATGAGTCCCTTGCCCTGGATGGGGAAGGTCTTCACCAGGTCCTTGACCTCGAGCACCACGGGGCGCTTGTCGCGCGGGACGTCGGCCCACTTGGGCAGCAGCGGCTCGAGCGCCGGGTAGACGTCCGCATAGGTAAGGTGCTTGTCGCGAATCTCGTCCATGTGGTGGCACGATACCAGGTGACCCTCCCCCGCCTCGATGGGCAGAAGCTCGGGCTCGGTCTTGCGGCACTCGTCGGTTGCCATGGGGCAGCGTGGCGAGAAGGGGCAGCCTGCGGGAATGGCCGCAAGCGAGGGCGGATTGCCCTTGATGGGAACCAGGCGATGCTCGGCCGCCACGTGGGGCTTGGGCACGGCGCCGAGAAGACCCATGGTATAGGGCTGAGAAGGACGCTCGAAGAGCGTGTCGATGCTCGCGCGCTCCACCGCCCGGCCGGCGTACATGACCATCACGTCGTCCGCGGTGCCGGCAACAACACCCAGGTCGTGGGTGATGAGCACGACGGCGGCGCCAGTCTCCTTCTGCGCGACCTTCAGGATGTCCAGAATCTGGGCCTGGATAGTCACGTCGAGGGCGGTGGTGGGCTCGTCGGCGATGATGATGTCGGGGTTGTTCGCGATGGCGATGGCGATCACCACGCGCTGGCGCATACCACCGGAGAACTCGTGCGGGTATGCGTCCAGGCGATTCTCGGGATCGGTGATGCCCACCAGGGTGAGCAGCTCGATGCAGCGCTTGCGCACCTGATCCTTGGGCATCTCGGGATTGTGGATGAGAAGCGCCTCGGCAAGCTGGTCGCCAATGGAGAACATAGGCGTCAGGGCCGAGAGCGGGTCCTGGAAGATCATGGAGATGCGCGCACCGCGAATCTTTGACATCTCCTCGTCGCTCTTGCCAATGAGTTCCTCGCCATTGAGCTTCACCGAGCCCGTGACGTGGGCGTTGTCGTCGAGAAGTCCAATGAGCGAGAGGGCCGTGACAGACTTGCCCGAGCCGGACTCGCCCACGATGCCCAGGGTGCGCCCACCCCAGAGGTCAAAGCTCACGTCGCGCACGGCGTGGACCACGCCGGCCTCGGTGTTGAAGGAGACGCGCAAGTTGCGAACGCTCATGACGGGGTTGCCGGTGGGCGCCCCCTTGGGGCCGTTGGCCTCGAGCAGCTCGTAGCGAAGCGTGTCGTCCATGGTTGTGGTGCTGGTGGTATCAGACATGCGTACGTCTCCGTCTACTCGTGGTCGGACCCGGCAGCGGCACCTGCGGCAGCCGCGGCGGTCTTCTCGGACTCGTCCTTCTTCGACTCCTCGTCGGCCACCTCACCCGCGGCGCGGGAGTAGGGGTCGAAGGCGTCCCTCAGCCCGTCGCCAATGAGCTGCATGCTCACGCACAGGATGATGAGGACGACCGAGGGGATGAGGACGGGACATCGTCTTTGCCCACGGCCTGGATCTGGACAACCGCAAGCAGGTCGATATT
>CAJMLD010000285.1 GCA_905214175.1 uncultured bacterium | reverse complement strand
ATCTGTCTGGCCGTGGGAGCTGGGCTGGCGTACTTCTTCCTTGCGGGGAAGAGCAACTCCAAACTCAAGTCTGCCAACGAGCAGATCGAGAGCGCACGTGGGGAGGCCGAGCGCATCACGTCCGAGGCTCGCCGTCAGGCGGACACCGCCAAGAAGGAGGCCGTCCTCGAGGCCAAGGAGGAGATTCTGCAGCTCAAGGAGAATTCCGAGGCGGAGGAGAAGAAGCGCAAGGGCGAGCTCCAGTCTATGGAGGGCCGCATCATGCAGCGCGAGGAGTCTCTCGACCGCCGCAACGATGCCTTGGACAAGCGCGAGCGGCAGCTGTCGGGTCTCCAGAGCCAACTCGACCGTCGCAAGAATGACCTTGACGCCCTCGAGGGCAAGCAGACCACTGAGCTCGAGCGCATTGCCGGGCTCTCCAAGGACGAGGCTCATGACGAGCTCATCTCTCGCGTCCGCGCCGAGAGCGTGCGTGACGAGGCCCAGATCCTTCGCGAGGCCGAGCAGAATGTCCGCGCCAAGGCTGACAAGACCGCACGCGAGATCATCTCGACGGCTATTCAGCGTTGTGCTGCCGATCAGGCTGGCGAGATAACCGTCACCTCCGTCCACATCCCCTCCGACGACCTTAAGGGCCGCATCATCGGTCGTGAGGGCAGGAACATCCGCACCTTCGAGCAGGTCTCTGGCGTCTCGCTCGTCATTGACGACACCCCCGAGACCGTTGTCCTCTCGAGCTTTGATCCCGTTCGTCGTGAGACGGCTCGCGTTGCCCTCGAGAACCTCATCGCTGATGGGCGTATTCACCCTGCGCGTATCGAGGAGCTCTACAAGAAGGCCGAGGATCTTGTCAACGAGCGCGTTCGCGAGGCGGGCGAGCAGGCGGCTTTCGACGCCGGGATCCATGACCTCCACCCCGAGATCGTGAAGACCCTCGGCGCACTTAAGTACCGCACCTCATTTGGCCAAAACGTCCTTTCTCACTCCATTCAGGTTTCTGCGCTCTGTGGCATCATGGCCTCCGAGCTTGGCATGGATCCCGCTCCCGCGAAGCGCGCCGGCCTCCTTCACGACATCGGCAAGGCCATCGACCACGAGGTCGAAGGCCCGCACGCTGTGATTGGCGCCGACCTTGCCCGTCGCTACGGCGAGCGCCCCGAGATCGTTCACGCCATCGAGGCACACCACGCCGACGTCGATCCCGATACCGTCCTCGACGTTCTTGTGCAGGCCGCAGACGCCATCTCCGCAGCCCGTCCCGGCGCACGCCGCGAGTCCGCTGAGACCTACATCAAGCGTCTCGAGAAGCTCGAGGAGATCTCTAACGCCCACGAAGGCGTTGAGCGTACCTACGCCATGCAGGCTGGGCGCGAGCTTCACGTGATGGTTGAGCCCGAGAAGATCTCTGACGCGCAGGCAACCGTGCTTGCACACGACATCGCCAAGCAGATCGAGGACGAGATGGAGTACCCCGGCCAGGTCCGCGTGGTTGTCATCCGTGAGTCCCGCGCTGTCGACGTCGCCAAGTAAGCGAGAGGCTGCACCGTGGCAGACGAGCAGGACTCCAGCGCGGGCGGTCTGGCCGATTTCGTCTCTCGCATGGGAGGCGAGCGGTCGCTCCGGGTGGAAGAGAACCTTGGCGAGGGCTATGTCCGCCTCCGCGTTGCGGAGGCGGAACGCCGCCAGGCAAAGCACGACATTCGCTGCGTGGAGGACATGGTCATCGAGCTTCTCCGCAACTCTCGCGATGCGGGTGCAAAGCGAATCTACCTTGCCACGTCTCGAGAAGGCGACCTCCGCACCACAACCATCCTCGACGACGGCTCTGGCGTCCCGCAAGACATGCAGGAGCGCATGTTCGGGGCGCGCGTGACCTCAAAGCTCGAGAGCGTTCACGTGGACAAATGGGGTGTTCAC
>CAJMLD010000284.1 GCA_905214175.1 uncultured bacterium | reverse complement strand
CTTCGTACAAGGTAAAGGGCGACGAGGTCGCGGTCTTCGACACAAGCAAGGGCACCATGGTGGGTCGTCTTGACGGTGCTGGGGCGCCCATCCACGTTGCCAACTTCTGTGAGCTTGCCGAGAAGGGCTTCTACAACGGACTCACGTTCCACCGCTATGAGCCCGGATTTGTCATTCAAGGCGGCGATCCGGCAGGCAACGGCACCGGTGGTCCGGGCTACTGCATCCATGAGGAGTACACCACTAATCCCCGCAATAGCCATGAGGACGGGGCGCTCGCCATGGCGCGCGCGTCCGATCCCAACTCTGCCGGGTCCCAGTTCTACTTCTGCCTTGGCCCCCAGCACTTCCTGGACAAGGGCTACACCGTGTTCGGGCAGACCATCGAGGGTCTCGACACCATTGCCGCTCTTCGCAAGGGCGACGTTATCAACTCGATTACGATTGAGCACCGCGCGTAGGGTTTCGCCGGTGCCGAAGCGAGGGGGTCTCACGTGAATCAGCAGACATACGAGGCGGGCAAGGCCGCCTATCAGCAAGGCGACTGGCTCACCGCGGTCGACAGGCTCTCCCAGGCCAAGGACCCGGGAGAGGTTTCCGGCCCCGTTGACCACCTCGTTGGCAACTGCTACATGAAGCTCGGCCAGTACGAGGCTGCCGCTGCCGCGTATGAGAGCGCCCTGCGTGACACCACGTACGGGAAGGTGGGCCCGCTCTGCTGCAACCGTGGTCGCGCACTTCTCGCCGCTGGTCACCCCTCCGAGGCAGTTACTGCGCTTACGCAGGCCCTAGGCGACACCTCCTACGCCACCCCGTACAAGGCCCACATGGCGTTGGGTACCGCCTACGAGCGCCTCGGCGATCCCCGCAACGCAGGCATCGCCTACAGGAACGCTGCCATCGACGAGTCAAACCCCAACCCGTCTTCCGCCCTGTGCGACCTTGGCGGCTGCTTCATGCAGCTGGGCCGTCCCATCGACGCCGTCGAGGCCTACCGCACGGCCCTTGATTTCTCGGCGCCTCTCCAGAGCCAGAACCAGGTCTACTGTGACCTTGGCCTTGCCTATGTAGCTGCAAACCGCATGTCAGAAGCAGTTGACGCCTTCGATCACGCCACGGCAGACGGCACGCTTGTGCTCTCTCCCGAGGCGCAAGCGTCCTATGATGCCGCCCGCAAGGCGATGGCTGCCATAGCGAGCAAGAAGCGCCCCTCCGATACCGATGCCCTGCTTGCTGCTGCCGGCTACGGTGGGGGATATGACCCGCTCGATCCCACGGGCGCTTCCGGTGAGCTCATGCCCTCTGCCGATGACACGGGCTTCTTCTCTGTCTCTGAGGAGGACCTTGTCGAGCAGGACAAGAAGGAGCGTAAGATCCGTCGCAAGCACAACCACAGCGGACTCAAGGTTTTCATTGCGATTCTCGTCATCCTCGTGGTGGCGCTTGGCGCTGCGGGCTTTGCGTACTACCGCGGCTACGGCTGGCCTACCCAGGAGGCCGTAATCGAGCAGCTGTTTGACGCTAAGACCTCTGGTGAGGACCTGGGCAGCTTCATTGCCGCCTCGGTACCCGCCTCTGACGCCGCTACCATCGAGTCCACGGTCCCCACGGGCGCATCCATCAAGTCCACCCAGGTCGACCGCAGCATGACCGTGTCTACGGCCACGGTCAGCGCCGCCCTTCCCACTGGCGACACGCAGACCTACACTATCTCCCTGGTGCGTGATGGCATCTCTTGGAAGGTGACAAGCGTGACAAGCGATGCTGCGTCCTCCACGGCGGATACCTCTTCTGCCACGTCTTCGAGCGGGACCACCACGACCACTACGGGAACCGCGTCGCAGGGCTAGGGCTCCTCCGCGCCATGCTAGATGCGCGTCTCGGGACGCGCAGACGGGATAAGGCAGGTATGTCGATCTTCGACT
>CAJMLD010000283.1 GCA_905214175.1 uncultured bacterium | reverse complement strand
TCACGATACTTGAGGTATCTCAATAACCTCATGTAACGAAGGCCAGTTCGATGCACAAGACGAGCAATTTAGTGTAACGAGAGGGAGTTCGATGCAGCGGTGGGGTCGGAATGCCCTCTAGTTCTGCTTCAAATGACGTTCCAGGCGTCGACTAACCGCCACAAGCGCCATCACGATTACGTAGTAGATCGCAGCAACGGCAATGAACGGCTCGAACGCGCGGTACGTGAGCGCCTGCACGCTCTGCGCCGCGCGCATCATGTCCATGAGGCCGATGGTAGCCACGAGCGACGAACTCTTGAGTACCGTGATGACCTCGTTGACCAGCGCTGGAGCTACCGAGCGCAGCGCCTGCGGGATGATGATTTCCCACATCATGAGGTGATAGGGGAGTCCCAGCGCGCGGGCGGCGTCGTATTGGCCGCGGTCCACGCCCTCGATGCCGCCACGCACGGTCTCCGAGACGGTGGCAGACCCATTGAGCCCCAGCGTGAGCACCGAGGCCGCAAACATCGAGATTTTGTACCCCGTGAGCTGCGGCGTTGCAAAGTACGCAATGAAGAGGAGCACTATGAGCGGGATGCCTCGGAAGAATGACGTGTAGAAGTCCAGGACCGCCCGCAGCGGCCTGCATGGCAGAACCTTGAGCACGGCGATGAGAAACCCCAGCGCAAACGCCAGGACCAAAGCGGCCCCCGTCACCTCAAGCGTGACGGCCAGGCCGCTTATGAACATAGGCGCATATGGTTCGATGACCGAGAAGTTCATGCCGCTCAGGTTTTCTCGCTAGTTGGCGCTTGAGGTGCCTACGCCCTCGGTCGCCGAGCCGGAGGCCGAGAAGTCCCCGCCCCACTCGAAGTCGGTGCCCACGTAGGTGCCAATGAACTGGTCGATGGTGCCGTCCTCGAGCATCTCGCCAACGCACTGGTCAAACGCCGAGACAAACGACGCCCCCTTCGTGGCCATGATGCAGTAGACGCCCACGTAGTCCTTCGTTTCGTCACGGCCGAGAAGGCCCAGGACCAGGCCTTCGTTGGCGTCGCGCATAGACTGGCCCTCGGCGCCGTCGCACACGTAGGCGTCGATGCGGCCGGCGAGAACCTCCTGCAGGCACTGGTCACCTCCGTCGTAGGTGTGGACGTCGGCGTTTGGCAGCGCGGCGGTGACAAACTTGTTCTGCACCGTGCCCGTGGTGCAGGCGATGCTCTTGCCAGCAAGGTCGTCTATGCTCGTGATGGCGTTGCCGCCCAGGGTGAGCACGCCAACGAGCGGCTGGTAGTAGCCGCGGGTGAAGTCGTAGGTCTGCTCGCGCTCGGCGTTGGAGGACATTGCCATCGTGAAAGACGTGTCACTCGCCTGGACGGAGGCCAGCGTGGCGGCAAACTCCTGCGGCTCGAAGTCGTACGTGAAGCCAAGGCGGCTGGCCATCTCGTCTGCTACGGCAATATCCAGGCCAACGACCTTCTGGGTGCCGTCTGACTGCATCTCGATGTAGCGGTACGGCGCAAAGGCATCGTCGCCCACGAAGGTGAGGTGCTGGCCAGAGAGGTCGCCTGTCTCGGCACCACTTGCGGCTGACGTGTCCGTGGCGCTGCTGGTGCTATCGCTCTGCTGCGTGCCGCCGCATCCGGCGAGAGCCAGCGGCGCAAGTGCAGCGCCCGCCGCCATCACGCCGAGAAATGACCTGCGATCTATAGAGTTAGAGAAGTCGGTGTTCATCAATATCCCCCCATATCCGACTGCAGTGCCAGCCATTGTATCCCACCAATAATCCCAGTCGATTAGTAGGATACAAAGTGGAAGCTTTGCATCGGTTGGCTTCGGATGAGGTGACATCGGAGGGGTCGCTGTGAGTGCCGGGGGCTAACCGGGTGGGCCGGTGCCGCAAAGCGGCGCCCGGCCAAGGCCGGGCGCCGCCAGGGGTGACGCAATG
>CAJMLD010000282.1 GCA_905214175.1 uncultured bacterium | reverse complement strand
ATAGGCACCATTCGATCCGAGGCGGGGCGTCCGAGAGGGGCCCGCATCCTCGGTAGGCGGTTTCCGACGGGGGAAGAGGCTGTCATGCGGCAAGGCTTACCGGCAGATCATCGACATGCCCGGGGCGCTCGCGTGCCGGATGGGGCGGAGGCGGCTTCGTGAACGTCGACCAGAGGCCCGATCTCGGCCTGCAACAGCACCTCCACCTCACCACCGAGCTCAAGCAGGGCATCGCCATCCTGCGCATGTCGGCGCAGGAGCTCTCCGAGTACGCGCGGAAGTGCGTGGAGGAGAACCCGTTCTTCGACGATGACGATTGGGTCGAGCCGCGCCACCCCCTCGCGCCCGAACGGTACTCCCAGGACGTGAGCGCCGATGCGCTCTTCGAGAAGCGCGGCCACGGCAGCCCGGAGACGTTCGATGCCGAGCGCAGCGACCTGTCCCAGCGCTCGTTCTCGTTCGACCGCTTCCTGACCGAGGGCGACACGCTCGACGAGCACCTGCTGGAGCAGCTGCGCCTGCAGGCCGACGGCCCGCGCGCGAAGGCTATCGGGGAGTACCTCATCGGCAACATCGACGGCAACGGCTACCTGCGCATCGCCGTGGACCAGGCGGCGGCCTCCCTCGGCGTGTCCGAACAGGAGGTGTCCCAGGTCCTCGCGCTCGTCCAGCAGTTCGAGCCCACGGGCGTGGCCGCGCGCAACCTGGCCGAGTGCCTGCTCTTGCAGCTGGGGAAGGCCGGCAAGCTCACCCCGCTGCTCGAGCGCCTCATAAAAAGCCATCTCGCCTAATTCGAGACGCGGACCCCCGCCGCCATCGCGCGCGACATGGGCATCTCGCTCGCCCAGCTGGGCGAGGCGCTCGAAGTCATCCGCACGTGCAACCCCCGTCCTGCGAGCCAGTTCGGCCGCCCATCGCGCCCCATCTGGCCCGAAGTGGTGGTCACGGCGGTTGACGACGGGACGTACGAGGTCAGCCTGCAGGACTTCTACCTGCCGCACCTGAAGATCAACCCCACGTACCGGGCCATGGCATCCAACGTGAAGGAGCACGAGACCGAGACGTACCTGAGCGAGAAGCTCAAGGAGGCCGAGAGCCTCATCGACGGCATCAACTTCCGCCATGCCACGCTCTACAAGGTGGCGTGCTGCATGGTGCAGATGCAGGTGGAGTTCTTCGAGAAGGGCTACGACTGCCTGCGCCCCCTCACCATGGCCCAGGTGGCCGAGGCCACGGGCGTGTCCGAGTCCACGGTGAGCCGCGTGTCGAACGGCAACTACATGCAGACGCCCCGCGGCGTGTTCGAGCTGCGGTTCTTCTTCCATTCTTCGGCCTACCAGGGCACCGACCGCGTGGTGTCGTCCATCAGCGTGAAGCACCGCATAGGCGAGCTCGTGGATTGCGAGGACCCGTCGAACCCGTTGAGCGACCAGGCCATCTCCGAGGCGCTTGAGCGCGAGGGCGTGTCCGTGTCCCGCCGCACGGTGAACAAGTACCGCGAGGAGCTGGGCATCCCGGCCCGCGCCGCGCGCCGCCGCAGCTGATCGCGACAGCGAGACAGTAGTCCCGTCTCGCTGTCTCACCGAGGGAAGCACTGATTAATGGCGCTTCCCTAGCGTCCGCCGATTTAGTCCATGACTCAATCGGTCATGTTAAAAAAGGGGCCGTGTGCAAATGCCGCAAACCTGGTGCAACCAAGAAGAGCATGGTTGCGTTGATCAGCGTTTCCCTCGGTGCGCCTCGTCTTATTTCTAAACAAATTCTCATGCGTTCTCATATTGTGACGCTCGCTCGGCGCGCCTGTCTGCGGCTTTTGCGTGCGCGCAACCTCGTGACCTGCCGGTATTTCCCGAGAGAAAGTGGCACGGTTCTTGCATCGATGATTACGAGGCGTCTTTGGTTTGGGCTGAAAAGGGATCGGCCAAGTGAACGGGTGTGCAGCTTA
>CAJMLD010000281.1 GCA_905214175.1 uncultured bacterium | reverse complement strand
AGTTTCCCTTTGTCTCATCGCTGGAGGGAGCGGTACGCCTCGCAGACCTCGTCCGTCTCGCCGATCATGCGCATGTGGCCCTTCTCGATCCAGCACACGCGGTCGCAGATGCGCTCCACCAGGCCGATGTCGTGACTCACGAGAAGCACGGTCACGTTGTCGGACTCAACGAGCTCCTTAATGCGGCGCTCGCACTTCTGCTGGAAGAGGAAGTCGCCAACCGAGAGCGTCTCGTCGACGATGAGGATGTCTGGCTCGGTCACCGTGGCGATGGCGAAGGCGATACGCGCGACCATGCCCGAGGAGTAGTTCTTGAGGGGCATGTCCATAAAGCCGTCGAGCTCTGCGAAGTCGACGATGTCTTGGAAATGCTCGTCGATGAAGTCCTTGCGGTAGCCCAGGAGTGCGCCGTTGAGGTAGATGTTCTCCTTGGCCGTGAGCTCCATGTCAAAGCCCGCGCCGAGCTCGATGAGCGGCGCTATGGTTCCGTGGACGTTGACCTTGCCCGCAGAGGGCTCGAGCACGCCCGAGATGATCTTGAGCATGGTCGATTTTCCGGACCCATTGGTGCCCACAAGGCCAAAGGCCTCCCCGCGCTTGACCTCGAAGGAGATGTGGTCCAGCGCGCGGAACTCCTTGAAGGTGAGCTCGTGCTTCGCGGCGGCGATGAAGTACTCCTTAAGGGAGTTGAACTGCTCGGATGCTATGTTGAAGATCATCGAGACGTCGTCGGCGAGAACCGCCGTGGGGGCGTCCGCTGGCGGCACGGGCGGGCGCAGGAAGCCGTACTTGCCCGCAACGATGATCCAGCGCTCGACGTTGCCCTTGAAGCGTCCATGCGAGTCCTCGATGTCGACGGCGATGCGGTAGCGGCCGGGCCTGTCGGGCACAAACTCCCAGCTGTACTGGGGGATGGTGTGACCAACGTGCTCGATGGTGGAGTCAAAGTCGCCCTTCTCCCAGCTGCCGTCGAGGTTCCAGACGTAGTTGCAGAGGTAGTCTTCCTTCTCGACCCCACGGAAGTGCGGCGTGACCTGGAGCTTGTCACCCACGCGGAGGGAAGTCGACGAGAGGCCGAGGAAGACGCTGCCGCCGTTGTCCAGATTGAGGGTGTCCTGCACGTGTGCCACCTGACCTTACGGTTTGGGCCGCAAGCGACCGCGCAAGGCGGCCGGCGGCCAAGATGCTAGATGAAGAGGATGAAGCGACGCTCGTGGGAGCGGAAGACAGCGTAGCCCAGGACCAGCGAGACGAGCGCCCACACAATACAGCTCACGACCACCTCGACAGAGGGCATCGTCGCGTAGATGACGGTGTCACGCATGAAGGTGACGTAGTTGTACATGGGATTGACGTACATGAGAATGCGAACGGCGTGAAAGGGCACCTGCTCGATCATGGAAACAGGCCAGAAGAGCGGGGTGGCGTACATCCACGCCATGAGCAGCACGCTCCACAGGTGGACGAGGTCACGGAAAAAGACAGCGAGCGCCGAGAGAAGCAGGGAAAGACCCGCGCAGAAGAACATGAGCAGCACAATGCAGACAGGCGCGAGCAGCATGAGGGGAGTTGGCGCCACGCCCTCCCAGATCATCACGATGAAGACGGCGATGAGCGAGAAGAGGAAGTTCACCAGCGAGAACAGGACCTTCTCGATGGGGAACACGGACTTCTTCACCCGAACCTTCTTGAGTAGCGGTGCGGCCTCGATGATTGACATCATGCCGGCGTTGGTGGAGTCGGAGAAGACCTGCCAGGTGATGTTGGCCACGATGAGGTAGAGCGGGTAGTGCTGGATGTCCGCGTAGCGGAGGAAGAACGAGAAGACAAAGGACATGACAATCATCATGAGGAGCGGGTTGAGCACGCTCCAGATGACGCCCAGGACG
Organism: uncultured bacterium; assembly: GCA_905214175.1. Lineage (GTDB taxonomy): Bacteria > Actinomycetota > Coriobacteriia > Coriobacteriales > Atopobiaceae > Tractidigestivibacter. The sequence goes on along the minus strand of CAJMLD010000281.1, from coordinate 66 downwards.
CTGCGGCGATACTTGAGCTTGAAGTCCTTTGAGACAAGCTCACGGAGGATGAAGAGGTCACGCTTG
>CAJMLD010000280.1 GCA_905214175.1 uncultured bacterium | reverse complement strand
GAACATCTGGCTCGCGCTCGTCATGCCGGACAGGTTCTCGAAGCCCCTCACCTCGGTGCAGTTGGAGAACGCGTTGAACCAGTAGTTGCAGTTGGTGATGCCGAGTCCGGCGATCGTGCTGTCGATGTAGACCTTCTTCACCAGCAGCTTGATCGAGTCGTAGGACCTAGCGCTCGCGCTCGAATATCCTGCTGGGTCGATCTCGAAGACCTGCACGATGCGCCCGCCAGTCACAGACGTGCGCCGCTCGTAGTAGTTGATCTCCAGCGTGCGGTCGTCCAGAAGCAAGGCCCGGATCTTGTAGCCAACATCCCATTCCAAGGCGAGAATGGCAGCAGCCATGTCACCAGGCGCGTACAGGGCCGAGAGCCCGTTCTGACAGCGTATGGCGTCGGCGATGTCGGAGAAGACAGACTCCGGCAGCACGCCCGACTCGAGCGTCATGTACGGCTGCGCCTGGTAGCCCCCGGCGTCAGTCCCGTCGAGAGCCGTTACGGCAGCGGCCATCTCGCGTGGCTTGTAGGTGGTCGCCACGCCCGCCTGGTAGCGGATCGCGTTGGCTATGTCGGTGAGGATGCGCGTGGAAACGGTGCCTATGGCCATCAGAACTCCTCTTCCTCGAGGTTGGCGAGCGCGGCGATGGCGTCGTCCACGTACTGCTTGGTGGCGTAGGCGGATAGGTCTGGCGTCGTTCCCGCCGGCCCCTGCGGCCCGGTCGGTCCCGTCGCGCCCGTCTCGCCTTTGAGGTTGTGGAACGCAAAGGCGAACGTCCTGGCAGACGCCGTGCCGCCCAGCGTGACGCTCACTGACGGCGTGCCGGTGGAAGAATCGACGGTGGCAGTAGCGCCGGTGATCGTGGCGTCCGCGCCATCGTCGCCCGTGTCGCCCTTCGGCCCTTGCGGTCCCGTGGCACCGGTCGCGCCAGTCTCTCCCTGCGGTCCCGTCTCGCCTTGTGGACCGGTGGCACCTTGGACACCTTGAATGCCCTGCGGCCCGCGCAAATCAGCTGAGCTCGTACCTGACGCGCTCGTGACGGACAGCACCGAGCCGTTCCATGAGTGCGTGCAGGAGACGCCGTCAGCGCCGGAAGGGCCAGTCGCACCCTGCGGCCCCGTGTCACCGGTGTCGCCCTTCGGTCCTTGGGCTCCGGTCGCGCCAATGTCTCCTTTGTCGCCCTTGGGACCCTGGGGGCCAGTAGCGCCTGTGGCTCCGGTTTCGCCTTGAATACCCTGCGGTCCTCGCGGCCCAGTTTCGCCCGTGTCGCCCTTAGGACCCTGCGGACCAACCTCGCCCTGGATTCCCTGCGGTCCCTGGTCGCCTGTGTCGCCCTTGGGACCTTGCGGCCCGACGTCACCCGTATCGCCCTTGTCGCCCTTGACTCCCTTGGCCACGTCGGCCGTGGTGGTGCCGTTCTTGTCGGTGATCGTGATGGTGCAACCGCCCTCGGTCTGCGTCACGGTGGCCGTGGGTGAAAAGCCGTCAGCTCCATCCTCGCCGTCGGCACCGTCGAAGTCGCCGCGCTCGGCCGCCGCCGTCAGGTTCTCCCGCGCCGTATTGGCCAGTGTAGCCGCAGCGTTCGCAGCCGTGGCGGCGTCGGTCGTGATCTCGGTCGCGTGCTCGTAGGCGTTGATGGCGTCTAAGAACAGCGTGAAGCCGTCCTGATGCTCCTCGCCGCCGATGACAACCGGCTCAACGCGGATGGTGAACACGCGCGAGCTGATGTACGTGTCGTCCCCGCGCGAGACCATGACCTGCGCCTGCACGGCACCCTCGGCCTCCTGCATCGCCGCTGGGTAGTAGACCTCGAACGTGCCAGCAGAAGCATCGACAACAGCAAACGGCTCGGTCCCGCGCTCGCCGGTCACCTTGTGCCGCCATACGAAGTAGACGGTAGCGCCGGTCAGGTCGGCCGCAGAACCGTCCTCCCTCACAGAAAGCGAGATCCCTCGACCGCAGGCGT
>CAJMLD010000279.1 GCA_905214175.1 uncultured bacterium | reverse complement strand
ATACGAGTTGGGCACGCGAGCAGGGGTCGGCCTTTGGAGCCGAGCGTGCCAACCGAGTTGCAAGAAACGCCGTGACCTCCATGAACGTGATGGCCGCCGCGCGCGACTACACGCGCATGCGCACCTACCACGACACCTATGGCGTCTCGATCAAGCGCACCGGTGAGGTCACGAACCAGCGCCAGAGCGGGCGCTGCTGGATGTTCTCGGCCTTCAACGTGGCTCGTGCGGCCACGATGGACCTGCTCGACGTCGACTCCTTCGAGTTCTCGCAGGCATTTGGCATGTTCTACGACAAGCTCGAGAAGGCCAACGCCATGCTCGACCACGTGATTGCGTTGGTCGACCGACCTGATAACGATCGCGAGCTCGACCATGTGCTCGAGTGGGGCATGAGCGACGGCGGCTACTACTTCGAGGCCATGGACCTTATCGCCAAGTGGGGCCTTGTCCCTAAGGACGTGATGCCCGAGACCGCCTGCACCAAGAGCTCCGCCGAGATGGACGCCCAGCTCGATCGCCTGCTGCGTCGCGCCGCCGCAGACATCCGCCGCGCTCACCGTGCTGGCGCCGGCGCCGAGGAGCTTGCGGCAAAGAAGGACGCCTGCATGGCCGACGTCTACCGCATGCTCTCCGTCTGCCTGGGCGAGCCGCCCGCGACCTTCGACCTTGAGGTCAAGGTTGGCAAGAAGGCCAAGGTCGACGCCGCAAAGCTCACGCCAATCCTGCCCGAGGAAGCCCCAGAGAAGGCTAGTGACAAGGACGCCGAGAAGGACACCCGCATGCTGCTCCGCGACGCCGGCATCACTCCGCGCGAGTTTGCCGAGCGCTATGTTCCCTTTGACCCCAATGACTACGTGCAGCTGGTCTGCATGCCGGGCGCCTCTCGTCCCTGGAAGACGGCTTGGCACGTCCTGCTCGAGGAGCCCATGGTGGGCGGTACCCCCAACCGCTTCCTCAACATGCCGCAGGAGGTGCTGGAGCAGGCCGCCATCGCCAGCCTCAAGGCAGGCGTACCCGTAGGCATGGACGCCGACGTCATGCAGGAGTTCCCGCGCCACATCGAGGACTTCCCCGGCGTGTTGGCAACCGACGGCCTTGACCTCGAGGGGCTCTTTGGCGTTGGCCTCAAGATGAGCCGCGAGGACATGCTTGACGTGCGCGAGACCTCCCTCACCCACGCCATGACCTTCCAAGGCGTGGAGCTGGACGAGGCGGGCGAGCCCGTTGCCTGGCGCGTCGAGAACAGCTGGGGCAAGGACTCCTGCAAGGACGGCTACCTCTACATGAGCGCCGACTGGTTCCGCACCTATGGCGGCGCCGTGACGGTCATGCGCAAATTCGTACCCGCCGACGTGCTCGAGCTCTGGGACACCGCCAAGGCCGTCGACGTTGAGCCGTGGGACGGCGTTGCCGCCGGCCTCGGCGTGAGGTCGTAGCGCCTCGCACGCAGCGCAGGCAAGATGGTCATGCGGATCATTGGAGGAGAGATGGCATCATCACGGAACACCCCCGTTCAAAACGTTGTCTTTGACATGGGTGGCGTGCTTCTCGACTTCAATGGTCCGCTGTTTTCGCACGTATTCACCACCAACGAGGAGGACGCCGCGGCACTTGACGCGGCGCTCTTCTCGAGTCCCGCGTGGCCGCTGCTTGACGCAGGCGCCATTAGCGAGGAGACCATCGAGCGCATGGCGCAGGCGCGACTCCCCGAGCGACTTTGGCCAAACCTGCGCGAGTGCATGGCGCACTGGCACGAGCACCAGCCAGTCATCCCGGAAACCAGCGCACTTGTCGAGCGGCTGCACGCTGCGGGCTATGGCTGCTACGTACTCTCAAATGCTGGCACACGCTTCTGGAGACAGAAGGACCGCATTCCCTCATTTCCGGTCATGGACGGCTGGGTGGTCTCGGCCTACGAGCGGCTCATGAAGCCGGACCCGGCAATCTACCTTGCTCTCTG
>CAJMLD010000278.1 GCA_905214175.1 uncultured bacterium | reverse complement strand
GATACGAAGGGCATCAAGGATTTGCCGTTCTGGACGTGCCCGCCGTGTCACAGGCGCGCACGGGATTTTTCAACACGGGATCGGGCTAGCGGGGGACTCGAGTTTGCTGGCGCCCGCGGACAAAAGGCGCCCCCGCAGATGGCTCGGTCGATACACATTCGTCATCCGAATGTGTATCGACTTGGGCGCGTCACAGATTTGGATCCGAATGTGTATCGGAAATCAGCGTTATCTTGCGACAGCGGCGTTATCTGGCTGCCGCGGCGTCGCCATCCGTCGCAGGCTCGAGGTGCCCCACTTGCGAGCGGTTGTGTCGCCGCGCCAGCACCAGCACCACAATCCCCGCCGCAACAAGCGGCAGGCTCAGGACCTGGCCCATCGTAAGCCAGTTGGTGCCAAGAAGGTATCCCAGCTGCGCGTCCGGCAGTCGCACGAACTCGATGAGGAACCTAAACACGCCGTACAGCATGAGAAACGTCCCGATGAACGTACCCTGCGGCCGGGGAGGCCGACGCCTCGACAGCCAAAACAGCACGCAGAACAGCACCACACCCTCAAGCAGGGCCTCGTAGAGCTGCGAGGGATGCCGGTACACCGCCCCGCCGCTGGGAAACATCACACCCCAGGGCAGCGAGGTCTCCTTACCCCACAGCTCGCCGTTCACAAAGTTGGCGCAGCGGCCAAAGAAGAGCCCGATGGGCGCACCGATGGCAGCGAGGTCGGCAACCGTGAGCACCGAAAGCTTCCAGCGCTTGCACGCGATGGTACCGCCGAGAAGGGCGCCCACCAGCCCTCCGTGAAAGCTCATGCCGCCCTGGTTGAGGGCAAAGATCTCGAGCGGATGCTCGAGGTAGTACCCCGCGCCGTAGAACACCACGTAGAAGATGCGCGCGCCCACAATGACGCCCACGGCGATGTCAATCATCACCGAGAGCACATCGTCGGTGGAAAGGTCAAGCTTCCAGCGCCTGGCCACGCGCGCAATCACCAGCCCCGCGCACACGAACCCCGCCAGGTACGCGATGCCATACCAGCGCACCTGGAAGGGTCCAAGCGTGAATGCGATGGGGTTAAGCGAGTGGTAGAAGTCGTTCAGCCACACGGGGCAGCACCCGGCCTAGAGAACCGCAGGCTGCACGCGGGTGACGCCAGGCACGTGCTCCTTGAGGATGCGCTCGATGCCCTCGGACATGTCGTAGGTCGAGAGCGGGCAGCCAGCGCAGGCGCCCTGCATCTCGAGGGTCACCACACCGTCGTCGGTGCAGTCGATAAGGGCAATGTCGCCGCCGTCGGCCTGCAGACTCTGGCGGATGATGTCGATGGTCTCGGACAGCAGCTTACGGTTGAGCACTGGCTTGGCCTCGTTGGCCTGGTCGTTTGCGACCTGATCGGTGCTGGGGGTCTCGTTCTCTGCCATGGTCCTCTCCTCCCGCGCGGGTGCCCCGCGCCTGTAGTCTCGCTCGAACTCACGATGTGCGAATTCCTAGCGCAATGATGGGTTACAGGGTCACATATTACCCAATGCCCGTGAAAAGATGCCCGGAGGTTGCGCCCTGCACACGAGGAGCAGGTCGCCTCCCCTCGGCCACAGCGGCAAGCGCGCGCACCACGCGCTCGACGGCAAACGCGCACTCCTCGGGCGAGAGGAGCGTGGCGTCGGCCATAAGGCGCGTGACGCCGGCGGCGACAAGGGCATCTGCCTGCGGCGTTGCGTCCAGCGGATGCGCCGCCCAGATGCGCGAGCGTCCGTGGACGTCCGTTCGCACCGGCAGGAGGTTGCCGTCGATGTCGCGCAGCGAGAGGCGCCGACGGCGCAGCTCGCAGTTGGGGCAGTCGTGGATGCAGCGCCCGGCCGCCTGAAGCACGCAGTGCTCGCTGGTCATGGCACGTGCGCGCCCCGAGACCACAAGCCCCACGGGCACGGAGGCGGAACCCGCAAGCGCGCAGACCTCCTCCAGCGTGAGCT
>CAJMLD010000277.1 GCA_905214175.1 uncultured bacterium | reverse complement strand
CTACGAGAAGAACGCTGACACCCAGATGCCCATGGCATCCATCACTAAGGTCATGACGGCAATGGTGGCGCTTGACTCGGGAATCGACCTGGATACTCCCTGCCAGATCTACGCTACGGATCTGGGAGCGGACTCACAGACCGCCGGCTTTGTGGAGGGAGACACCCCCACGCTGCGAGAGCTTCTCCGCGTGATGCTTGTCTACTCCGCAAACGACGCGGCAGAGAACGTGGCCCTCAACGTGGCCGGCTCCGAGGAAGCCTTTGTCGAGCTCATGAACGAGAAGGCCCAGGAGCTGGGAATGACCAACACCCACTTCGAGAACCCCCACGGGCTCGATGCCGAGGGGCACCACTCCACGGTCTCCGACCTTGCCCTTATGGGCAGAGTCGCCCTCTCCGAGTACCCATTCATTGCGGCAACGGTGCACACGAGGTCTGTCACGGTAAGCGTTGCCGGTACGAAAAAGACCTTCTACTCGACGGACGAGCTCCTTGGCTCCTACAAGGGAATTCGAGGGATCAAGACGGGCTATGTGGCGGGAAGCGCCGCCTTCCTGGGCGCCTGTCAGCGCAATGGCGTGGAGCTCTTCACCTGCGTCCTTGGCGCGCAGACCAGTTCCGGCCGCTTCACGGACACGGTGTCGCTTCTCAAATGGGCATACGCGAACTTCAAGCGGACGCGTGTGGCAAGGAGCTCGTGGGTCGTGGGCGTACGGCCCTTTGCCGAAAACTTTGCCCTGTCATGTGTGGTGATGCCAACGGACAACGAGACCGCTGTCACGTGGCCGGAGGGCGGGAGTCTCTCCTTTAGCTCAACCATGCTCCAGCGTAACCTCTTGGTCGACAATGGGCAGCCTGTGGGGTCTACCATTTGGACTCAGGATGGTAGAACGGCAGGAAGCGTCCATTATGTCGCGCGGCTTACTTTGAAGAGCATTCCAAGGGTAAACGTGTTCACGCTGCCCCTGTATGGGTATGCCGCATAGAGAAGTGCATGTGACGCCCTGCTAAGAGGCGCCAGAAAGGGGTTCTTGTGGCAGACAAGCGCGAGCAGCAGGGGAGTGGCGCACCGTCTGGGACGGTACGAGGCGAGCTCTACCAAGAGCACCTTGCTTTGGGCGGGAGCCTTGGACGCGCAGAGGACACCGGTCTTGCCTTCCCCGCATCGTATCCTGGCGAGCATAAGCTTGAGGTCACGCTCCAGGAAGCAGCAATCTCAGACCTCACTGGCGCCACGTATCGGCTTGTATCCGGAACCCACCCACAGGAGCTGTGCGAGGCTGCGTTCTGTGCGCACAAGCTTGGCGTTGGACAGTGCGCATTCGAGCCGGCCCTCACGGGAGACGGCGCCATCACCTCGGTAGCCCTGCTTGCCCGCACGGGCACGCACGAGTACGTGCTGCTCGACCCTACGAACAGGGGGCCGGTCGTGGCTGGTTGGCTCACGTTCCTCTCGCAGGTGAAAAGCAGCGACGGTGCTCCCTATGAAGGCACCACCGTCGAGGAGGCAAGTGGCATGCTTGTCCCGTTGCTCATCATGGGTGCACGTGCAAACGAGCTTCTCGCAGACTACCTGCCACAGGCCGCCCGCGCCCTTCCCGCTCGCGGTGCCGTCGAGAGCGTGACTCTCGACGGGCACATCCCTGCGCTCTTGATGGGCATGCCGCTCGACATCGCCGCCGGAACACCCTCCTATGTTCTTCTCGTTCCAAAGGTCGCCGCCCGCATCATGTGGCGCAGCCTTCTCTCGTTCACATGGGTCGAGCCCGTTGGGCGCAATGCCGTGCTCGATGCTTGGTCGCAGCTCCCCTGGATGCAGCGGCTCGACTCAGCTAACGTTGTCGAGATTTCGGAGCAGGATCTGCGCGCGTGGGGGCTCCTGCGCCGCGGGAATGACTATGTTGGCGCGCGCGGAATACACGGGGAGTAGGGAGAGCTCATGAAGTATGCGATCAACGCCGAGCAGGCGCCGGACGC
>CAJMLD010000276.1 GCA_905214175.1 uncultured bacterium | reverse complement strand
CCCACGCCCTCGGCGTCGTGCTCGAGCGCGGCGTTGGCGTCATCGGGGTTGCCGATGTTGGCGACGAGCAGCTTCTTGTCGCCGTCGCCCGTCACGGTCTCCTGGCCGCGATAGGCCTCGAGAGCAGCCTTCTCCTCGGCAAAGGCCTTTGCCTTGGCACGGTAGTGCTCAAGGTCATGATCGGAAGGCTGGGCGATGACCTTGCCGTTGGTGCCATCGACAACAATCATGTCGCCGGTCTTGATGTTGGCCGTGGCATCGGCGACCGAGAGGACCGCAGGGATCTCGAGCGCGCGGGCGATGATGGCGGAGTGAGACGTGCGGCCACCGGTCTCGGTAACGATACCCGCGACGTTCTCCTTGTCGATGTCTGCGGTCATCGACGGGGTGAGCTCATGCACAACGACGATGGAGTTCTCGGGCAGCGTGGAGAGGTCGACGACCTCCTTGCCAAGAAGGTCGGCGAGAAGGCCGGTCTTTACATCTGCCACGTCGGCGGCGCGCTCGCGGAAGAGCTCGTCGTCCATGTTGGCATACATGGTGTAGAACGTGCCGTAAGCCTCGCTCACGGCCTGCTCGGCGCACATGCCGGAGTCGATGGAGCTCGTGACCATCTCACGGATGCCCTCGTCCTCGGCAAACTCGATGTGGGCGCCCATGATGGCGGCGGCGTCCTCGCCCACCGTCTGCTTCATGCGCTCGATCTGCGCATTGGTCTGCTCGACGAACTTCTCGACCGCTGCGCCATAGCGGGCCTTCTCGGCCTCCGCATCCTCCGGCGCGTGCGGCGTGAACGAGAGGTCGGGCTCAACTGCCACGCGAGCCACGCCTATGCCGATGCCGTCAGATGCGTTTACTCCCTCATACATTGCAATCCCCCTCATAACCGGCCGCGGTGCGGCCACCTCCCACAATGCCGAGCGCCCCGAGGGGGGCGCTGAAGAGCCGTACACACTTTAACGCGTTACTCAGCCTCGGATGACTGCTTCTCCTCACCGTTTCCCTCGGCGGTAAGAGCCTGAGCCTCAGCGAAGGCCTTTTCGTTTTTGATATCGTCCGCGATGCTTGCCGGCATCTCGCGACCCATCTTCTTGTAGAGGGCCGTGACCACGCGGTCGATGGTCGAGCGCTTGGCGATTCCCTTGCTGGCGGCAGTAGCGGTACCGCAAGCGGACGCGTAGATGAGTGCGTTCTCGTAGTCCATACCATGCGTGACCTTGGCGAGGAAGCCCGCAACCATAGAGTCGCCGGCACCGGTGGCGTTCACAAGACGAACGCGCGCGGTGGGGACCATGTGCGCAGTGCCGTACTCGTCAAGCAGAAGCGAGCCGTTGCCGCCGCAGGAGACAATGACGTTGCGAGCGCCGCCCTCCTGGAGCTTCTGGGCATAGGGCAGGCAGTCTTCAGGGGTCTCGGGCATGGGATCGGCCTTGAAGATGCGACCAACCTCGTGGTTATTGGGCTTGATGAGGAAGGGGTGGGCCTTGATGGACTCCATGAGGAGCTGTCCGGGGGCATCGACCACAAACTGGATGCCGCGACCGGCGAGACGAGCCATGATCTGGTTGTACATGTCCTCAGGCAGGGAGTTGGGGATGGAGCCCGTGAGGACCAGGGTGTCCCCCGCCTGAAGAACGTCCATACGGTCGAGAAGCTCGTCGACCTTCTTCTCCGGGATCTTGGGGCCCATGCCGTTGACCATGGTCATGACAATGCCGTTGAGCTTGACGTTGATGCGCGTGTAGCCGCGGTCGAGCTTCACGAAGTTAGAGGCAATACCCGCTTCCTGAAGCTCGTTGATGAGGTACTCGCCCGTAAAGCCGGCAACGATGCCCATGGCCACGTTGACCACATTGAGTTCGTTGAGGAGCGTGGAGATGTTGATACCGTTACCGCCGCAGTAGAGCTCCTCGCTCGAGGAACGGTTGGTATAGCCCATATCCAGAGTGAGGAGATGCATCACGTAGTCGAGCGCGGGG
>CAJMLD010000275.1 GCA_905214175.1 uncultured bacterium | reverse complement strand
ACCCGCAACAATCAGCTTGGAAGGCTGACGCTCTACCAATTGAACTACCGCCGCAGAGCAAAGGAGAGTATACAACAAGAATCGGTTACGCGTCATCAGGGGAAGCAGTCTATTACATACCGTACAATGGGCAGCAACGCGATATGGGAGGTATTGAATGGGCACGTCTCCGCTCGGCCGCACGCTTGTCATTGCCAATCCTGCTGCCAACCGTGGCGAAGGAGCAAAAGGCGCTGCCTTTGTCCAGCGGTTCCTCGACTCGTACCGTAGCTCAACCACTTCCCACGAGCTCATCCTCACCAAGGCGGCAGGGGACGCACAGCATCTCGCCCGCGAGGCCCAGGGCTTCGATTCCGTCATTGCCCTCGGCGGAGACGGGGTTATCCACGAGGTCGTCAACGGCCTTATGGGCCGCGAGGCAAGCGACCGACCTCAGCTGGGCATTGTTCCCATGGGCTCCGGCAACGACTACGCGCGAACCCTGGGAATGGCCATCAACGACCCCTCGCAAGCCCTCGCACAGCTGGTCCGTGGGCACGCGACGCCACTTGAGGTCGGTCGCGTGAACGGCGTGTATTTCATGGAGACGCTCTCGTTTGGCATGGATGCGGCAATTGCACTCGACACCGTGAGACGTCGGCAGGAAGAGACAACCTCCCAGCATGGCGAAGGGCTCTTCATCACGTCGGGCATCCGCATCTTCTCGGAGGGCTCCGCCGGCTGGCCATGCCGCGCGCGGTTTGACGAGAGACCCGAGGTCACACTTCGCACGGTTATCTTTGCGGTGCAGGTTGGCCCCACCTACGGAGGCGGCTTTGCCATCTGCCCCAAGGCCAACCCCTCCGACGGTCTTCTCGACGTGTGCTACAACGTCAAGATTCCAAGCCGCCCGTGGCTACTCTCCCTTCTCGGCCTCGCAAGGTTCGGCCGTCATACGGGGTCGAGCTGCGTGAACCTGCTCAAGTTCACGCATGCGACCATGGACTTCGAGACGCAGCCACCGTGCCAAGTGGACGGAGAGGAGCTTCTCGGCACGCACTTCGAGGTCGAGGTCGTTCCAAAGGCGCTTCGCGTCATTGTGCCATAGAGATAGTTCAAGGCCCCCGACGCGGTTTTCCGCATCGAGGGCCTTCTGGTGACAGTGAGAGTTACGTGCGCTCCCCTACTTGGCAGCCGCCTGGAGCATAGCCTTGACCTCGGTCGCGGTCTTGAGGGCCATGACCTTCTCGGCCAGCGCGTCAGCCTCCTCCTTGGTCCAAAGGGAGAGAATCCTCCTCGTGCGCAGGATCGAAGGAGCGGAGACCGAGTACTCATCCAGGCCAAAGGAGATGAGGATGGGGATGAGCAGCGGGTCGGCAGCGGCCTCGCCGCACATGCCAACCATGATGCCGGCCTTGTTGCCCTCGCCAATGATGCGCTTGAGCGAGCGGAGCACTGCCGGCTGATACACCTGGTAGAGGTAGCCAACGCGATCGTTGCCACGGTCTGCGCACATGGTGTAGCCGATAAGGTCATTGGTGCCAATGGAGAAGAAGTCGCACTCGGCAGCAAGGTCATCGGCAATGAGCGAGGCGGCAGGCGTCTCGATCATGGTGCCGACCTCGATGTTCTTGTTGTAGGCAACGCCGCGCTCGTCGAGGTCGTGCTTGCACTCCTCGATGAGGGCCTTGGCCTGACGAACCTCGTCGATGGTCGTGACCAGCGGCAGCATGATCTTGATGTCGCCAAACGCGGACGCGCGGAGCAGGGCCGTGAGCTGAACCTTGTACTGATCGGGGTTGTTCAGGCAGTAGCGCACGGCACGGAAGCCCATGAAGGGGTTCTCCTCCTTCTGCAGGTGGAGATATGGGATCTCCTTGTCGCCGCCCACATCAAGCGTACGGATGATGACCGGCTTGTCCTTCATGCGAAGAGCAACCTTCTGGTATGCGGCGAACTGCTCGTCCTCGCTGGGGAGCTCCTTGGCATCCATGAAGAGGAACTCGGAGCGGAAGA
>CAJMLD010000274.1 GCA_905214175.1 uncultured bacterium | reverse complement strand
CCAACTTCGCTGTTGAGAAGAATTCCGACGTTTTGTGGACCCCGCGAGTGGAATATCGTCCATATCCTTCTCAACAGTGACAGCAATCTGCCGAGCAGTGCCGTCTGGCGGTGCCGCCGAGCCGCATCCCCTGCTGTAATTGTTAAGCGATAGATGCACACGAGCTGAAAATGTTGAACCCGGGTCGTGTCGCCGCTATTCTGTACACCTGTACTCCATCGCACTAAAGTGCCTCGCCTACGTCATCTACTGCAGATGGGAGCAACCATGTCCAACGTCACGCTTGACCGCCGCCAGTTCATCACCGCCGCCCTGGGAATCACGGGTGCCCTTGGCCTTGCCGCCTGCGGCTCCTCCACAAGCACCAGCAGCCCCAACGCCTCTTCTAGCTCGTCCGACGCATCCTCGTCCTCGACGTCCTCCTTTGACGGCAACTTTGTCCTTGGCTTCGACCAGGACTTCCCGCCCTATGGCTACATGGGTGACGACGGTTCCTACACCGGCTTCGACATCGAGCTTGCCCAGGCGGTCTGCGACCGCGAGGGCTGGACGCTCGTGCCCACGCCCATCTCATGGGACGCCAAGGACACCCTGCTCAACTCAGGCCAGATCACCTGCATCTGGAACGGCTTCACCATCGAGGGACGCGAGGACGGCTATGCCTTCACCGACCCCTACATGGAGAACCGCCAGGTTGTCGTCGTTCCCGCCTCCTCCGATGTCCAGAAGCTCTCCGACCTTGCCGGCAAGAACGTCATCACCCAGGCAGACTCCGCCGCGCTCGACGTCCTCTCCGAGGGCGGCTCGCAGGAGGAGCTTGGCAAGAGCTTTGGTAACCTCCAGACCATCGACAACTACAACACCGCCTTCATGATGCTCGAGAGCGGCCAGGTTGATGCCATTGCCATCGACTACCCCGTTGCCGTCTTCAACATTGGCGACAAGACATCGGAGTTCCGCATCCTCGACGAGAACCTCAACTCGGAGCACTTTGGCGTGGGCTTCGCGAAGACGGACGACGGCGCGCAGCTGGCCAAGACCGTCGAGGCGGACCTCCAGGCCCTGGACTCCGAGGGAACCGTCAAGGAGCTCTGCGAGAAGTACTCCGACCAGGGCGTCTCCTACGACCTCTGGTGCCTGCCCAAGGCGTAGTGCAACCGTTGGGCTGACGGTGTAGGCAATGGTGCGGCAAGGGAGCTGGTAAGGTGGATTTCGCAACGATGATGGGGATGCTCCTCTCGGGGTATCGCATATCGATGATCATATTTGCGGTGACGCTCGTGGGGTCCATCCCCCTGGGCATGCTGGTGGCGCTGGGACGCCTCTCCAAGTTCAAGCCGCTCTCACTTCTCATGCAGCTCTTCATCTCGGTCCTGCGTGGCACGCCGCTCATGCTGCAGATGTTCGCCGTCTCCTTCATGCCGTACTACGTGTTTGGCCTCAAGACCGACGCGAACTTCCCCATGATTGCGGTGCTTATATCCTTCGTCATCAACTACGCCGCCTACTTCGCCGAGATCTATCGCTCGGGCATCCAGTCCATCCCACGCGGCCAGTACGAGGCCGCAGAGGTCCTTGGCTACTCCAGCAGCCAGACCTTCCGGCGCATCGTGCTGCCGCAGGTGGTCAAGCGCGTGCTCCCCGCCATGGGCAACGAGGTGGTGACGCTTGTCAAGGACACGTCGCTGGCCTTCTCGCTGGGTGTCCTCGAGATGTTCACCCAGGCACGCGCCATCGTCACGAGCCAGCGCACCATGGTTGCCTTTGCCGTGGCGGCACTCATCTACTGGGTTACCTGCCTCATCATCGAGTACATCATGAGGCGCATCGAGAAGAGGCTGGACTACTACCATGACTAACGCCGAGAAGCACGAGGCCCGCTCGTCTCGTCACCAGATTCCCGTGCCCGACGCCTCCGTCTCGCAGATCCCTGGTCTCCCTGCCGTCTATGTGAAGGGGGCGCGCAAGTCCTTCTCGGGGCGAGAGGTTCTCCACG
>CAJMLD010000273.1 GCA_905214175.1 uncultured bacterium | reverse complement strand
GACCTTCGAGCGTCTCATTGCAGCCGAGCCCGAAAAGCTCCGCCCGCGCCTGCGTATCACGCACTCCATGGTGCTTGCAGAGATCGAGCAGGGCGGAGACGCCTGGACCCGCACGCACAAGCTCATCGAGGACTCCGCGCAGACGCCCGAGGAGAAGGCCGCGCTCTCGCAGCGCACGGACGAGGTCTTTGCGACCCTCATCGACGCCGGCGTGGTGGAGCGTCACGAGGAGGAAGACGGCACGGCCTCCTACCTGCTCACCGTTGACCTACCCGAGGACTTTGCGCTGGACCAGCCCCTCTCGCCCTTCCTTCTCGCCGCCATCGAGCTTCTGGACCCCGAGAGCGAGACCTACGCGCTCGACCTCATCTCGATGGTGGAGGCCACGCTCGAGGATCCACCGCAGATCCTGCGCGCCCAGGAGCGCGAGGCCCGCGGTGCCGCCATCGCGGCCATGAAGGCCGAGGGCATCGAGTACGAGGAGCGCATGGAGCGCGCACAGGAGGTCACCTACCCCAAGCCGCTCGAGGAGCTTCTCGACGCCGCCTTTGCGGAGTACTGCGAGAAGGTCCCCTGGGCAAGCGACTACTGCCTGCGGCCCAAGAGCGTCCTGCGCGACATGGTCGAGACGGCAAGCGACTTCAAGACCTACATCGGCCGCTACAAGATTGCCCGCTCGGAGGGCACGCTGCTGCGCTACCTCTCCGATGCCTATCGCGTGCTCGACCGCACCGTGCCTGCCGAGAAGCGCGACGAACGCCTGGAAGACATCGTGACCTGGCTCAGGCTGGTCGTGCGCACCACAGACTCCTCGCTCGTGGACGAGTGGGAGGGTTCCGGTTCCGAGGATGGCGCCGCGATTGCCGCACCCAGCACGGACGAGGTTGTCCACGACAGGCGCGGCCTCACCCTTCTCGTGCGAAACGCCCTCTTCGCCCGCGTGCGCCTGGCGGCGCTGGGCAAGGTCGAAGAGCTGGGCGACCTCGATGCGGACTGGGGCTATCGCTCGGTCGTGTGGCAGCAGGCGCTCGACGCCTTCCACGCCGAGCACGACCAGATCCTCCTGGACGCCGACGCCCGCTCCTCCGCCTACCTCGACATAGACGAGAAAGACGAGAAGACCGAGCACATCTGGCATGTCCACCAGGTCTTCCGCGACTCCGATGACGACCACGACTTTGGCATCTGGGGCGACGTCGACCTCGATGCCACGCAGGACGAGGGCTCGGTGGTCTTCAAAGCGTACCGCGTGGGGTTTGTGGATACGGTCGCATAAGCAAAGGGACGCCGCGCGCCTACCGTTCGTGGCGCAAGTCGCACGTCTCCCCGTGTTTCTCGAGAAATCCGTCCCGCCGGCGGGTAGAACGAGAGCGCGGGGGCGACGCGCACGGCGCCTGCCCCAGGCATACTCGCTTAGGAGGACGCCATGGCAGAGACAACCCAGACCTACCAGGACCTCGGATACGACAAGATTTTTGTGTCGCTTGACGGGACGGAGCGCCAGTCCAAGGTGCTCCATCGCGCCATCGTGATGGCGGCGAACGACAACGCGGAGCTCTACATTGGCCACGTCATCGACTCGACCGCGCTTGAGACCGCGGGCACCTACCCCGTCGACCTCATACCCTCGCTCGAGAAGGACTTCCGCGAGTCGATCGCCGACCAGGTCGCCGAGGCCGAGGCGGAGCCGCAGATCAAGAGCGTCAAGGTCATCGTGAAGGCAGGGCGCATCCGCGAGACCCTGAAGGACGACATGCTCGACGTAATCAAGCCTGACCTTGTCATCTGTGGGGCGCGCGGCCTCTCGTCCATCAAGTATGCGATTCTCGGCTCCATCTCCACATTCCTCACGCGCTCTACAACCTGCGACGTGCTTGTGGTGAAGTAACGCTGGCGGTGAGCATTATGCCGTTCACGGATTTCTTAGGTCTCTTCACGGTATCCCACAGAAATCCCACAGCTTGTTCTCCCGTGCGACGATGCGGCGCAGATGCTGTG
>CAJMLD010000272.1 GCA_905214175.1 uncultured bacterium | reverse complement strand
CGAGCCCATGGAGTCCATCCCGGAGGAGTTCGCCGACCTCGCCCAGGAGAAGCGCGAGGAGCTGCTCGACGCTGCCGCCAACTTCTCTGATGAGCTTATGGAGGCCGTCCTCGAGGAGCAGGACGTTCCTGTCGACCTCCTCAAGGCCGCCATCCGCAAGGGCGTTATCGCCAACGAGCTCAACCCCGTCTTCGTGGGCTCTGCCTACAAGAACAAGGGCATCCAGGAGCTCCTCGACGCTGTCGTGGACTACCTGCCCAGCCCGCTCGACGTTCCCGAGATCGATGGCAAGAACCTCAAGGGTGAGCCCGAGGTCCGTCACGCAGACCCCAAGGAGCCTTTCTCGGCCCTCGCCTTCAAGATCATGACCGACCCGTACGTGGGCAAGC
Organism: uncultured bacterium; assembly: GCA_905214175.1. Lineage (GTDB taxonomy): Bacteria > Actinomycetota > Coriobacteriia > Coriobacteriales > Atopobiaceae > Tractidigestivibacter. The sequence goes on along the minus strand of CAJMLD010000272.1, from coordinate 1,630 downwards.
TCACCTACATCCGCGTGTACTCTGGCCAGGCGGAGGCAGGCTCCTACGTCTACAACTCCGTCAAGGACTCCAAGGAGCGCCTGGGTCGCATCCTCGAGATGAACGCCAACGACCGTGTCGACCGCGAGGAGTGCTCCGCCGGCGACATCGTTGCGTGCGTCGGTCTCAAGAACACCCAGACCGGTGACACCCTCTGCGACGAGCACAAGCCCATCGTGCTCGAGTCCATCAAGTTCGCCGACCCCGTCATCGATGTTGCCGTCGAGCCCAAGACCAAGGCCGAGCAGGAGAAGATGTCGGTTGGTCTCGCCAAGCTGGCCGAGGAGGACCCGACCTTCCGCGTCCACACCGACCAGGAGACCGGCCAGACCATCATCGCTGGCATGGGCGAGCTTCACCTCGAGATCATCGTCGACCGTCTGCGCCGCGAGTTCAAGGTCGACTGCAACGTGGGTAAGCCCCAGGTCGCCTACCGCGAGACCGCTGGTCACGCGGTTCAGCACGCCGAGGGCAAGTTCGTCCGCCAGTCCGGTGGCCGCGGCCAGTATGGTCACGCGATCATCGACATGGAGCCCAACGAGGAGGGCAAGGGCTACGAGTTCGTCAACGCCATCGTTGGCGGCGTGGTGCCCAAGGAGTACATCCCCTCGATCGACAAGGGCATCCAGGAGGCCCTGGAGAGCGGCGTCATCGCCGGCTACCCCGTTGTCGACATCAAGGTGACCCTCGTCGACGGCTCCTACCACGAGGTCGACTCCTCCGAGGCCGCCTTCAAGATTGCTGGCTCCATGGCTATTAAGGACGCTCTCAAGAAGTCCGACCCGGTCCTTCTCGAGCCCATCGAAGAGGTCGAGGTCGAGACCCCCGAGCAGTACATGGGTGACGTCATGGGCAACCTGTCCTCTCGCCGCGGCAAGATCGAGGGCATGGAGGACCGCAAGGACACCAAGGTCATTCGTGCCAAGGTGCCCCTGGGCGAGATGTTTGGCTACGCTACCGACCTCCGTTCTCAGACGCAGGGTCGCGCGAGCTACACCATGCAGTTCAGCGCTTACGAGCCCGTTCCGAAGGCCGTCCGCGACGAGATTGTCGCCAAGGCCGGCGGCACCGCTTCCTAGTTAACGACCACGAGCGATAGCTCATTTACGGAGGTTTACAGTGTCAAGCCAGAAGATTAGGATTCGCCTCAAGGGCTACGATCACGAGGTCGTCGACCAGTCCGCTAAGCTCATCGTGGATACCGCCCAGAAGACTGGCGCTCGCGTGTCCGGCCCCATCCCCCTGCCCACCGAGCGCAACCTCTACACGGTCATCCGCTCGCCGCACATGAACAAGGACTCCCGCGAGCAGTTCGAGATGCTCACCCACAAGCGTCTCATCGACATTCTCGACCCCAGCAGCTCCACCGTCGACTCGCTCATGCGTCTTGACCTTCCTGCGGGCGTGGACATCGAGATCAAGCTCTAGTCCGAGCGCTTTGAGGTATTGCCAAGGGCCCCGTCTCCTCTCGAGACGGGGCCCTTTCTCGCGGGACTGAGCTCCCCGGCAACGGGATTCCGTTCCCCGGCAATGGGATTCCATTGCCGGGGAACTCAATCCCGCGGCGATATGGGTACTATTGAGACTGTTG
>CAJMLD010000271.1 GCA_905214175.1 uncultured bacterium | reverse complement strand
CTCCGTGACGCTCTTTGGGCATACGTTGTCCCTCCCCGTCATGGTGGGACCGCTTGGTGACGTGAACCGCCACTATGGCCCCAAGTTCGACATGGAGACCTACAACGAAGTGATGCTCCGCGGTGCCGCGGCGGCAGGCACGCTGGGGTGGACCGGCGACGGGCTTTCCGCCTCGCTTCACGAGGGGGCGTGCCGCGCCATCTCAAGCCTTGACGGCTGCGGCATCTGTACCATCAAACCGTGGTCGAAGGACGTGGTGCGAGACAAGCTGAGGCTCGCTCTTGCGGCACATCCCGTTGCCGTGGCCATGGACATCGATGGTGCGGGGCTTCCGTTCCTCAAAGGCCAGGAGCCGCCTGCGGGCCCCAAGGATGTCTCGCAGCTGCGCGAGATCGCCAAGGCCTGCCATGCGGCGGATACGCCCTTTGTTCTCAAGGGCATCATGACAGAGCGAGGCGCCGAGAAGGCCCTCAAGGCGGGTGCCGACGGCATTGTTGTCTCCAACCACGGCGGACGCGTCCAAGATGGTGTGGAGGCCACGGCAACGGTGCTCCCGGAGATTTCGCGCGCCGTTGGCGACGACCTTGTTGTTCTCGTCGATGGAGGCATTAGGACTGGCGTTGACGTCTTCCGCGCGCTTGCGCTTGGGGCGAGTGCGGTCCTCATGTGCCGTCCTTTTGTGGTTGCGATGTACGGCGGGGGAGAGCAGGGCGTGAGAGACTTTCTCGGCCAGCTGAGGGGCGAGCTTGCTGACGCCATGGAGATGTGCGGTGCCGAGGCCGTCTCGGACGTCACAGACGACCTCGTGAGCTGGTAGGGGTCTGGGGCCTTCTGCACCCGGTTGCATTTCTCGGAGTTTATCGCCATTTCTGAAAATCCTCGACAGCCAACTGCGCAAACGTGTCGGCCGTTTAAGAGGTAGCGATATTCTCTGCAATTGGACCACCAAAGGGACGAGAGGGGCGGCGCGCATCCACGCACCGTCCCTCTCGGCAGTTAAAAGCCTTTGCACGCGCTACTTACCAGTTGCGAGGAACTCCTCAAGTCGCTTGTTGAAGCGCTCCGGATACTGAATGGCCATGAGATGGCCGCCCATCACGTAGGTGGGTGTCTTGGGGCAGAGGCTGTGCCAGTAGGGCTCCGCGATGTCTGCCCAGTGCTCGGCAATGAACATGAGCGTGGGGATCTTCTCAGATGCCTTCTGAGCGATGTCCCGATAATCGGAGAGAATCGCGTCACCAAAGAGCTCGTGGGTGACCCAGAATGGCGTTTGGTTCGACATGTCAATGAACCACTCGTATTGGTCCTCCGTGAGCGGTCCCTGCCACATGATCTCGCGCAGGTAGCTGTCCCAGAAACCTGCCGCTGTCTCGGGGTGGTTGAGCACGCGCGTCATGATCTCCGAGAGCTCCGCCGGCGTGCCCTCTGTCCATGCCTTGGGGTCCTCGTTGTGGGGGAGCGGCGACATGTCTACCGTCACGCATCCAGAGACGGAGTCGACACCTGCCTGTTCGAGGTAGCTCCAGGCTTCAAGGTTTCCGCAGCTCCAGCCAATGAGGGTTGGCTTCTCGATGCCTTCGTGCTCAACCAGGCGGATAAGGTCGCGCCCATGGGTCTGGTAGTCGTTGCCAAAGGGACACTTGGTCGAGAGACCCTGACCACGGGGATCCACAAGAATCGTGCGGTAGCTCTTGGAGAAGTGCTCGAGCTGGTGCTTGAAGACCTTGCCCGAGAAGGTAAGACCTGGGATGAAAATGAGGGCCGGCGCGTCCTTCTCGCCTGCATCCCAGAAGTGAATCTGAACATCCGGCTCTACCGTCACGTAGCGTGACTCCGTGCGTTCTGCACTCATGGTGCTCCTTTCGACTACGGCCTTGGTCCCATCCTAGCGCAGCGCGTTTGGCGGGCGGAGAATATCGCCATCTCTTAAACGGATTAGCCAACAACTGCGGAAACGTGCTCGCCGTTTAGGAAAGAGCGATAGGACCTCTTATAATATAGGTATGCGCCGTTCCTGGTTGGATTTGCTGTCCCGTCC
>CAJMLD010000270.1 GCA_905214175.1 uncultured bacterium | reverse complement strand
GGCATGGACCTGGCGGTAGCGTCCGGCCAGATCGCGGCAGAGGCGGCATGCGACGCCATTGACAGGCAGGACGTCTCGGCGGCGGGCCTTTCCTCCTACGAGTCAAAATTGAGGGATTCCTTCGTCATCAAGGACCTGGAGACCTTCAAGCACTGGCCCCACACCATGGAGAGCTGGGATCGCCTCTTCACCGAGTACCCCAAGATGGTCAGCGAGATCTTCAACTCCATGTTCGTCGTGGATGGCACCCCATCCCAGCCCCTGCGCAAGCGCCTCATGCCCATCGTCAAGAAGCGAGGCCTCTTCAAGCTGCTCAAGGAAGTGAAGGGAGCGCTGATGTCACTATGAGCCCGAACATCACTGTCAACGTGAGCGAGTACATCGCCGCCAACAAGTACAACGTGGACGAGGAGAACGTCCATATCGGCTTTTGCAACGACGACCTCGACCAGCTCGACGACGCCGAGTTCGGCAAGCTGGTCCGCGTGTGCCCCGCCGCCCTCTACAAGGTTGACCCCGACGGCCGCAAGTCCTTCGACTACGCCGGCTGCCTCGAGTGTGGCACCTGCCGCATCGCATGCGAGGGGAGCATCCTGTCCAAGTGGGAGAACCCCAAGCCCATGATGGGTGTCGTCTACAGGTTCGGCTAGAGAGGAAGGTGCCCGACACCATGTCAATGATTCTGATTGACGAGCGCTCGAAGGCCGATGCCAAGATCGTCGAGCTCTCCGAGGCCTACGCGCGCCGCGTCGAGGCCATGCCTCCCGGCACGTGCCCCATTGCAGTGCAGGCGGGCCTGCTCGAGACCAGCGCTGCCCAGACCTGCGGCAAGTGCACGCCCTGCCGCGAGGGCATCCCGCGCATCAAGGCCCTGCTCGACAAGGTACTCCGCTACGAGGCCGACCGCTCCGACGTGGCAGAGATCGCCAAGAGGGCGCGCCTGCTCAGGGACACGGCGGACTGCGCCGTCGGATACGATGCCGGAGCACAGGTGCTCAAGGGCCTCGAGTCCTTCGCGGACGAGTACGAGTGCCACATCTCCAAGGCGACCTGCGACGCCGGCACCCGCCAGACCGTGCCCTGCGTCACCGAGTGCCCCGCCCACGTCAACGTCCCCGCCTACATCTCCCTGGTGCAGGAGGGCGACTGCGCAGGCGCTGTCAAGATGATCCGCAAGGGCAATCCCTTCCCCACCGCATGCGCCCTGGTTTGCGAGCATCCCTGCGAGGCACACTGCCGCCGCACCATGATCGACGCGCCGCTCAACATCCGCGGCATCAAGAAGTTCGCCGTCGACACCGTCGGCGCCGACAAGGTCTCCACCCCCGCGTGCGCCGAGCCCACGGGCAAGCGCGTGGCCGTCATCGGCGGCGGGCCCAGCGGCATGACCTGCGCCTACTACCTCGCGCTCATGGGGCACGAGGTCCAGGTCTACGAGTCCCGCAAGAAGCTCGGCGGCATGATGCGCTACGGCATCCCCGCCTACCGCTTCCCCCGCGAGCGCCTGGACGAGGACATCCGCGCCATTCTCGGCGCCGGCAGCATCCAGGTGGACTACGAGCATGCGGTCGACGCTAAGGAGATGTGCAAGATCGCCGGCTGGTACGACGCCGTCTACGTTGCCATCGGCGCCCAGGGGGGCAAGACCCTGGACATCGAGGGCGCAGACGCGACGGGCGTCATGTCCGCGGTCGACCTGCTGGGCAAGATCGGCGACGACGAGTACCCGGACTTCTCCGGCAAGAAGGTCGTGGTCGTGGGCGGCGGCAATGTCGCCATGGACTGCGCCCGCACCTCCGTGCGAGCAGGAGCGGAGAGCGTCACCGTGGCGTACCGCCGCAGGCTCGAGGACATGACGGCGCTCCCCGAGGAGGTCGAGGCCGCCATCGCCGAGGGCGTCGAGATGCTCACCCTGCAGGCTCCCGTGCGCATCGAGGCCGACGCGGGCGGCAACGCGAGGGCCCTCGTGGTCCAGCCCCAGCGCATCGGCGCGGTCAAGCGCGGCCGCCCCGCCCCCCGTCGCAGCGGCAAAGCCCGAGGAGACCATCGAGGCC
>CAJMLD010000269.1 GCA_905214175.1 uncultured bacterium | reverse complement strand
GATGTTCCACTAGCCGTGGCCGTGCTTGCGGCAACGGGCCAGATACCGCTCCAGGGGCTCTCCAAGCTGCTCTTTGTGGGCGAGCTCGCCCGTGACGGGAGCGTTTGTCCGCCTCGGGGTGCTGTTGCATATGCCGCGCTTGCCGAGCGAGAGGGGCTCTCGCTTGCCTGTTCAGAAAACACGCGGCTGCCGCTTGCGCTCTCCACGGGTGCTTATGGCATCTCTTCCATCTCGCGGTTAAAGTCTGGCGCTGGCGAGCTGCCCCTCCTGACTACGGGTCACGGCCTCGATGAGGCAGATTCGGGTGATTGCTCTGAACTCGACTTCAGAGATGTTGTCGACCAGGACATTCCCAAGCGTGCCATGGTGATCGCGGCAGCCGGACGGCACGGCATGCTCATGGTGGGGCCACCTGGCTCGGGCAAGACCATGCTTGCGCGCAGGATGCCTACGATACTTCCGCCGCTTACGGATGCCGAGCGGTCCGAGGCAATGCTCATCCACTCGGTGGCAGGACAGCCCATTGCTCCCCTTGAACGAGGAGAACGACCCTTTCGAGCGCCCCACCATTCGATTTCCGTTGGTGGCCTCGTTGGTGGCGGCAGGCCGGTCATGCCTGGGGAGGTGTCGCTTGCCCATGGAGGGGTTCTCTTCTTGGACGAGCTTCCCGAGTTCGCGACAAATGCGCTGCAATCTCTACGCCAGCCCCTTGAGGACCATGAGGTGAGAATCGTGCGAGTCGATGGCGTGTACGTCTTTCCGTGCGATTTCCAGCTGGTGGCTGCGGCCAACCCCTGCCCCTGCGGACACCTTGGCGATGACGCCCACGAGTGCACCTGCCCACCCGCACGCGTGGCCGCCTACCAGGGACGCATTGGGGGCCCACTCATGGATCGCATAGACGTGGTGGTAGACGTTCACAGGCCTGCCTCGACCGATGTTATTCGGGGTTCGGAGGGGGCGGGCTCTTCGGAGATGCTCGAGCAGGTCTTGGCCGCGCGGGAGTTCGCCTCCTGGCGCGAGGCGCGTGACGAGGCTCGCTTTGGCAGCGGGGTGCGTGGTGTGGCGAGGCTTGGCTTCGAGCCGAGCGCCCGCACCTTTTTCGAGGATTCTGCGGAGAGACTGGCCTTAGGAGGGCGTGCCATAGCGCGTGTGGGACGCGTCGCGCGGACCATTGCGGACATGGGCGGCCACGAGCTGGTGTCGCGTGATGACGTTGGCGAGGCCCTGCAATACCGGTCGAGGAGGCAGCTATGAGAGGCGGAGCCGTGCATGGGGGAGAGCGCTGGGAGTTGAGGCAGGGCGGGGAGGCGTTTCCGCCGGCGCTTAACGACCTCGACCCCGTCCCCGAAGTTCTCTACGGGATGGGAGACCCCGAGGTGCTCCAGGGGCCCTGCCTATCGGTTATTGGGGCGCGGAAGGCGACTCCCTACGGGGTTGCCGTGGCGGAGATGGCCGGGAGGGTGGCTGCCGAGAGCGGTATCGTCGTGGTTTCCGGCGGAGCTATGGGGTGCGACTGCGCCGCGGGACGCGCCGCACTCGAGGCAGGCGGCAAGACGGTCGTTGTCTCAGGATGTGGTGCCGACATGGTCTATCCGGCAAGCTCGGCAGACGTCTTTGCAGGCGCGGTAGCGACAGGCGGTGCCGTTGTCTCGCTCGAGCGATGGGGGTCTCCGCCTCGGCGCTATGCCTTCCCCAAGAGAAACGCCATCATCGCGGCGCTCTCGACGTGTCTATTCGTGACGGAGGCAGGGATGCGTTCGGGTACCATGAGCACGGCAGACGTTGCCGTAGAGCTCGGACGCAAGGTCTATGGCATTCCGGGGTCGATCTTCTCCCCGCTCTCGGCGGGAACCAACTGGCTCATCTCCGAGGGGGCGCGCGTCATCTGCGACGAGGCATCGCTCGAGGCCGCAATATCCCTGGATTACGGCAGGCTTCGCTTCACGGATGCTCCAGGGCGGCGTGAGGACCTCGGTCGGGTGCTCTCGGCGCTTGTCGCATCCCCCTCTCGGGCGGATGACCTCGCTGCTCGCCTGGGCGAGAACATCATTACC
>CAJMLD010000268.1 GCA_905214175.1 uncultured bacterium | reverse complement strand
CTGGATGACGCCATCGACTCTGATACCGTAGACCCTGCAGACCTATCGCGCGAATGTGTCATGCACAGAAAGGCGCTCGTACACCTCTCCGAGATTTCAAAGATCGAACATGCCCAGCACGTGGCAAACTTTGCCTCCCAGGACATCCGCATCCTCGTGACGACACACAAGGACGTCGTAGTTCCCAAGAGCGAGATTCTCCAGCCCATCCAGGTTGGCCCCGGCAACAAGTCGAACCGCTTTGACTGGGCGCTCCACGATGACGAGGGCGACAACATCTCGGACAAGAATCCCATGTACTGCGAGATCACCACACAGTACTGGGCGTGGAAGAACACCAACTCTCCCTATATTGGCTTCTGTCACTATCGTCGTTACTTCAACTTCTCAGATACCGTCTACGAGGAGAACCCCTACGGCGAGGTCATGGACGACTTCATCGACGACGACGCCATCAGGCGCTATGGCCTGGATGACGCCAGCATCCGCTCCTGCGTCGAGGGCTACGACATGATCACGACCGGCTTCAAGCGTTTGGGGGACTTCCCTGGGGACTTCTCGACCCCACGCGAGCACTATGCCGCCGCGCCTGCGCTCCACTCCGAGGACCTTGCCCGTTGCGTGGCAATCGTGCGTCGTCTCTTCCCGGATTACGCGCAGGACTTCGAAGCGTTTCTCTCGGGCGAGCGCTCCTGCTTCTGCAACATGTACATCATGCGCAGGGAGATCTTCTCGTCCTACTGCGACTTCCTCTTCCCGGTGCTGGAGGAGTTTGTCCGCGAGACGGACATGTCCACCTACAGCCGCGAAGCGGTGCGTACGCCGGGCCACCTGGCCGAACGCCTCTTCAACGTGTGGTACCTGCATGCCATGCGCACCGGTGAGGGCTCTGGATGGAAGACCAAGCAGCTGCAGTGCGTCCACTTCGAGAACCCCGAGCCTGCGCCCACTTTCACCCCGCTCTTCATCGAGCGCGAGTCCGTGGACGCGTCCAAGGTGGTCCCCGTGGTCTTCGCATCCGATGACGCCTACGCGCCCGTGCTCACGGTGGCAATCGACTCCATGCTCAAGAACGCCAACCCCAAGCGCTTCTACGACGTGGTGGTGCTCACAAGCAACATCTCTGGAGATCACCAGGCCATCATGCGCGCCTACCTTGAGCGCCACGCCAACGTCCGCATCACCTTCTTCGACGTGTGGCGCATGGTGAAAGGCTATGACCTGGACACCAACAACGAGCACATCTCGGTCGAGACCTACTACCGCTTCCTCGTGCAAGATGTTCTCTCGGCGTACGACAAGGTTCTCTACCTCGACTCCGACCTCGTGGTCGAGGGCGATGTGGCGGAGCTCTACGATACCCGGCTTGGGGACAACCTGGTGGGAGCAACCCGTGATGTTGACTATCTCGCCAACCTCAATCTGCCGGACGGCAATCGCCTGCGCTACACCCGCGGGGTCCTCAAGATGAAGAATCCCTATGACTACTTCCAGGCAGGCGTGCTGATTCTCAACACCAAGGCCATGCGAGGGCTTCACACGGTCCCCGAGTGGCTCAAGGTGTCTCAGCGCTCCGACTTCATCTACAACGACCAAGACATTCTCAACTCCGAGTGCGAGGGGAGGGTTACGTACCTCGACGCCTCGTGGAACGTCACCAACGACATCTTCCATCGGGCAACCGCGCTCTATCCCAACGCTCCTGCTGCCGCCTACGACGCTTACCTGGCATCGCGTCGCAACCCCAAGATCGTGCACTTTGCCGGCGCCGCAAAACCCTGGACCCACGGTTGGATTGACCTCTCCGAGCACTTCTGGACCTACGCGCGCGAGACGCCCTTCTACGAGGCAATCATCGCGGGGCTGAGCAAGCGTCAGGGCGATATGGGCGGTGGCAATGGCCTTGGCGACCTTGCCAAGCACGAGCGAGCGGTGGACGAGAGGAGCCCGCTGCGCCAGGTGGTTGACCCCATCGCTCCCATTGGAAGCGTTCGTCGCGAGGTCCTGAAGTCAATCGGCCGTGGCCTTCGCGGTCGCAAGTAAGGCATCAGCCAGGTAGCGGGAGCTTGTCGCCCGGG
>CAJMLD010000267.1 GCA_905214175.1 uncultured bacterium | reverse complement strand
GGGTCCGATTCCGAGCAGAGCAGCTACAAGGTTGCCATGATCATGAGCGGCATCATTACCGACGGCGGCTGGGATCAGGGGCACTACGAGTCCCTCAAGAGGGCGCTTGAGTCCCACCCCAAGTGGACCATGCTCGAGCCCAAGGAGAACACGGCCGACGCAGACGCCGCCACCGCAGCCCAGACCTACGTTGACCAGGACGTTGACCTCATCATCGGCAATGGGAACCAGTTCGCCTCCGACTGGGCTGAGGTCGTCGCGGACGCTGCCGACAGCCACCCCAAGGTTCACTTCCTGATCACCAACACCGACCCCACCACCGAGATGACGGACTACGAGACCCTCGATCCCGTCGAGACGGTACTTCCCGACTTCAAGCAGACGGGCGCCCTCGCCGGTGTGGTCGCTGGCCTCATGACGCAGACCAAGAGCATCGGCTTCATCGGCGGCATGAAGCTCCCCTCCACGCTCACCAAGTACTCCGCGTACCTGGCCGCCGCGCAGAAGATTGACCCGTCCATCCAGGGCCAGTACAACTTTGAGGCCGGCTTCACCGACGCTTCTCTCGGCACCAACCTCACGCAGCAGTGGATTGCCTCCAACAACGTCGACGTCATGTGGGGCGACGCCTCCGCCGTCGACAACGGTGCCCGCCAGGCGCTTGAGGCCGCCGGTGCCGACACCCACTTCGACATCGCGCAGCCCATCGACATCGTTGGCTCCGACCAGCCCACCGTTGTGACTTCCACCGTCACCGACTGGATGATTGGCCAGGCCATGGACGAGGTCGAGTCCGGCTCCTTCGGCGGCGGCAAGGCCATCACCGGCAACATGGACAACGGCGGCATCTCACTGGGCAAGTTCTCCGACAAGGTCTCGAAGGACGTCCAGGACAAGATCAACGAGTACGCCGAGCAGATCAAGGCCGGCTCGTTCATCACCGACGACGACGTCTCTGCCATCCAGAACACGCTGTAGAACAGCCACCGTTCCGAGGCCGTCTCCGTGTTTTGGAGGCGGCCTCTTTTTGATAGCCGAGTGGGTGAAAGGGGGAGGATGCATGACGCGCAAAGAGTTCTCGCACGATGAGGACGTGGCGCTGCTGAGAAGGGCCATCGAGGTTTCCAGAATCTCGCGCGAGCACGGCAATACGCCCTTTGGGGCGATTCTCGTCTCGCCCGATGGCGAGGTTCTTCTCGAGCAGGAGAACGTCGAGATAGAGACGCACAAGTGCACCGGGCACGCGGAGACGCAGCTCATGGAGCGTGCGAGCCAGCGGTACGAGAAGGGCTACCTCTGGGGCTGCTCACTGTACACGTCGGCCGAGCCCTGCTCGATGTGCTCTGGTGCCATCTACTGGGGAAACGTCGGTCGCGTGGTCTACGCCATGACCGAGCGCAGGCTCCTGGAGCTTACCGGCTCTAACGAACAGAACCCCACGTTTGACCTGCCGTGTAGGAAGATCTTTGCCGCCGGGCAGAAGCCCATCGAGGTTGTGGGGCCATTCCCCGAGCTTGAGGCCGAGGCGGCGGCAGTTCACGAGGGGTATTGGGACTAGGGCAAGCATGGAGGCTTGCTTGGAGAGGGAGGAAGCTATGTCAGCGAACGTTACGCGCAGGGATGCCATTACGCTTGGCCTGGGAGGCGCTGCAGCTGCATGCGGTCTCACGCTTGCGGGATGCGGTTCCTCGCCCAGCGAATCCAGCGATGGTGCTGCCGAGAAGACCAGCTTTAAGGTGGCAATGGTCATCAGCGGGCCCAAGAACGATGGTGGTTGGGGCCAGGGCCACTATGAGTCTCTCACCAAGGCCATCGAGTCTCACCCCAATTGGGAGATGCTCGAGCCCAAGGAGAACACCGCCTCGGCGGATGCGGCTTCTGCGGCGCAGTCCTATGTTGACCAGGACGTCGACCTCATCATCGCCGCTGGCAACGAGTTTGTCTCGGCGTGGGGCGACGTGGTGGCCGAGGCGGCGGAGTCTAACCCCAACGTTCACTTCCTTATGACCAATACCGACCCCACCACCGACCTCGCCGACTATGAGACTCTTGAGAAGGTCGAGACGGTGCAGGTAAAC
>CAJMLD010000266.1 GCA_905214175.1 uncultured bacterium | reverse complement strand
AAGGCGGACTATATCGTCGCGGCAGATAGGGGTGCCGAGACGTGCCGGGTTGCCGGGGTGGTACCCCATGCGTTTTGCGGGGATCACGACTCCGTAAGCGAGGAGGACGGAGCTTGGGCATATGACCAGGCGGGCCGCTCGATTACGTTCCCTTCTGATAAGTACGCGACGGACCTCTCGCTTGCCATCGACTGCGCGCGGCACGAGGCCGCGCGTCAGGGTCGGCCATTGAGCCTTACGGTGACCTGTGCTTCTGGCGGCAGGCCCGACCATGCGCTAGGCGTCGTGGGCCTTCTCGCCGGAGCAGCGGACGCGCATTCCGTCCTGGTTGAGGATTCGTTCGAGATGCGCGTTGTGTCTGCAGTGGGCGCGCGCGAATGGCGGCTTGGCGCGGAGGCGCGCGGGCATACCTTCTCGGCTGTGGCCGTGGCGCCGGGTACGGTCGCGAGCGAGTCTGGCATGAAGTGGTGCATCGATGAGAAGCCCCTTGGTCTCCTCGACGACGTGGGAATCTCAAACGTGGTGGAGAGTGACGACGCCGTGGTGTCCGTGAGCTCCGGCGCGGTGGCGGCGTTCCTGCTGCGGTAGGTTACCGGTGCGTGTGCGCCAGCGCTGCGGAAACGCGCCCCCCGGGGCCAGAACGGCGCCACAGCGGGGGCCTCGTATGCTCTTGCTGCCAAAAGTCGTCTTCCGGCGTCAGCTCCCCCTACCGTCAAAAAAGGGACCGCACCAAACTGGTGCGGTCCCTTTCTGCATACGTTTGAGTCCTCGAAGCTTAGCCGCGGACGAGGTTGCCCTTCTTGAGGCACCTGGTGCAGACGTTGAGCTTCTTGCGCTGACCGTCGACGACGACGGAGACGCGCTGGATGTTGGGCTTGAACGTGCGAGCAACCGTGCGGTGGGAGTGGCTGATGGAACGACCGGCAACGGCGTGCTTGCCGCAGATATCACAAACCTTCGACATGACCTTGACCTCCAAAGTGCGGCGCTCGCGCGCCCGTTAATCATCAAGCCTTGCAAATATACCACTTGGGCGGCTTCTCGCAAGCGATACACACAACTTCTTGGTATTGGCACCGGCCATGCCCCTCGATGATGGGCTGAGACGACCGCGGCTTGGCAGTCCTGTGCCGTTCCAAGTTTCTAAACCCTAATATTCCGGCTTTGGGTCGATGAACTTGTCTGGATCGGTGTGGGGTGCCAGCACCGAGACCATCTTCACGGGCTTGTCATAGGGGTTGTTCACGTAGTGGACCTCTCCCGGCTCGATGTGGATGAAGTCGCCAGGCTCGAGCACGTTGACCTTGCCGTCAACGACGATGTCCACCTTCCCCTCCAGAATGTAGAAGTTCTCCTCCATCACGTTGTGGTGATGGGCGTCGAAGTCCTGTCCCGGCTGGAAGGCAACAAGCGCGAAGTTGGCACGCGGCCCCTTCATGAGGTACTTGGGTCCAGAGTTGCCAAACCGATACTCGAACTTGTCCTCGTTTGTTACAAACATGGCGATCCTTTCCTCTCGTGGCTGGAATATGTTGGATGAGACAAGCGATGGGGGACGGCGCTGCGCGGGAGTGCCGCCTCCCGGTTTCGTCTACTTGATGCCAGGTGCGCTCCACATGCTCTTCGTGATGCCCTGCTCACTGAGGCCGAGCTGGGCTGCGTAGACCTTGCGCCACGTCTCGTAGAGCCTCTCGTACGTCGCATGATTGGCCGCATCTGGCGAGAAGGTCTTCTCGATCTTCACCACGCGATGAGCACCTTCGGCGACGCTGGGGTAGATGCCAACGCCGTAGCCGGCGAGAATGGCCGCACCAAGCGCGGTGGCCTCCTTCACGACCGGTACGCGAACAGGCTTGTTGGTGACGTCGCTCACAATCTGTGCCCAGAGGTCGCTGTACGAGGCGCCTCCGGCAAACACAAGTTCCTCGGGCTCGTTGCCCGTGAACTCGCGCACGAGTTCGATGTGGCCCTTTACGAGAAGAGCGGTGTTCTCGAGGATTGCGCGGTAGAAGGTGTACTTGTTGTATCTCTCGGGATCGAGCTCGAAGTTGGTGAACGTGGGGGCGGAATGTGTCCAGTGGATGTAATTCATGATGTCGCTGAAGCAGCACACCATG
>CAJMLD010000265.1 GCA_905214175.1 uncultured bacterium | reverse complement strand
GCGCTTCCGATCTTAGTCCTTGTACTGCGGGTCAATCTGGTAGAGGTAGGGCATCGTGCCTTGGCGCCACTCGTCCTTGGGCGTCGACTGCGGCGCCTGCATGACGGGTACGGCCTCGTCGTCATACGCAATGGCCCGCTGCGTGCCCGTGACGTTGAGAACGATCGAGACGTCCTCTTCCGATGGCGAGCTCTGGCTCGCGCATACGGCCACGATCACGCCGGCCACAACTGCGGCTGCGGCAAAGCCTGCGATTACAACGAGAAGGACGTCGCGGCGTGGAAAGCGCCACCCGCGGCGCGGGCGCCCAAGCGCAGGACGCATGGAGCTTCTCCTATGTTGAGGACGGTTGTACTCATCCCCTGATTGCATGGTTGTCAGAACCCCTCCGCTGAATTAGAACCCCTCGGCGGCACGGGTCTTGCGAAAGATGATCCGCTTGAGCGCGTCGTCGTTCTCACGACGCTCCTCTTCCGTCTCGAACGTAAGGCCATACTCAATGGGGATAGGCGTGCCGTCATCGTCAACATAAACCTCGGTGAGATAGGCAACGTTGATTAGCCGACGCTCCCCGGTGTGGACGTCCTCGGCGTAGGAGTCAACGCGCACCTCCATCGAGGTGTGGCCGATGTGTGTGACCGCAGCGACAATGACCACGACGTCATTGAGGTACGCCGGATGCTTGAAGGTGAGCTGGTCCACGCAGGCAGTGGTGACGTTGCCGCCGCAGTGCCTCCTGGCCGCAATGCCCGCGGTCTCGTCAATCCACTCCATGAGGCGGCCACCAAAGAGTCTGTTGGCGCCATTAATGTCCTCGTAGCGAATGGACTTGATGGACTCGGTGAGGGAGTCCGAGACGGTCTTGTTGCCCTTGGGGTAGGTGGTCTCTGCCATGTGTCCCCCTAGCCGCGCGCGGTGGCGTCGTCGAGGTCGGCGATGACCTGCTCGGTCGTAGCAAGCTTTGTTCCAAAGCAGCGCTGCATGTGCTCGAGTGCACCCTCCTGGGTTCCCACGAGGAAGGTGCGCGTAGCATCGGTGACGACAAGGGAGTCATACCCGAGGTTCCAGGCATCGGCAAGCGTGTGCAGGACGCAGATGTTCGTGTCCTCCCCCACAGCGATGACGGTCTTCACGCCAAGCTCACGCAGGGTGAGGTCAAGGTCCGTCTGGAAGAATCCCGAGTAGCGGCGCTTGGGGATCACAAAGTCACGAGGACCGCTGCCAGCCTCGAGCGCCGGGTGCGGATGGGCCTTGCCCTTCGCGCCGTGCTCTCCCCAGAGTTCAAGCTCTCGGTCAACGCCGGGGATGTGCTGGTCGCAGAGGAAGAACACGGGCATGCCGGCACTTCTCGCCGCGCGAGTAACTTGCGTGGCCTTGGCAACAAGCGCCTCCTCCTGGGGGTCTGGGTTATACAGCGAGTCGGACGAGTCAGTCACGAGAATGTCAACAACGAGCAAGGCAGTCGAGGCTGCGTCGATGGTCATAATGTCCTCCAGTTTCCATTGGGGTACGTGCACATGGTACCCTTTGGGCGGAGGCCGAGACGTCCTACACGGGACGGGCACCATTTTGCAATGCGGGGAGGAGCGAGGTCACATGGGCAATGCGCCGCAGGTCGCAAGCTCGACCGAGGAGGAGAGACGGGCATACGTGCAGCAACGGTTCCCTTGCATTGCCGACTGCGACATGTGCGGGTTCTGTGCCTCATACCACGGCCGCGACCCCGAGACGGCCTACGCCGACTACATCGCTGGGCGCGCAGAGTTTATCGAGGTCTCCCTCCGGTACAGAAGGTAGCGGTTTGCCACACGCGCCGGGCTTCTCGCCCCCACGGTCACCACGCCCGTGCCGACCGCAGCGTCTTTCTCGCCCCCACGGTCCCCACGCCCGGAGAATATCGCCTTCTCTTAATCAGCGGCTGCATTTGCCCAGTTGGCCTACTGAGAAATTGAGAAATAGCGATATTCTCCGTGCGAAGAAAGTGGTTCGGGCCCGCTTGGGGCAGCAGGCCGGATCCGCGGCCGTAGCTGCAGCGAGAAGTGCCTAGGCATCCTTGGTTGCCACGATGTCGACGCCGGTATCGGCAACGTTGGCGAGAATAACGTCACCAATGCGAACCGGCGCGGTGGCGGT
>CAJMLD010000264.1 GCA_905214175.1 uncultured bacterium | reverse complement strand
ATGAGCTGCATGCTCACGCACAGGATGATGAGGACGACCGAGGGGATGAGGACGATCCACGGAGCGGAGAGCATGGCCGAGGAGCCCTGGGAGAGGATGTAGCCAAGCGAGGTGTCGGGTGCCTTGATGCCCAGGCCCAGGAAGCTGTAGGCCGTCTCGGAGTTGATACCGCTGATGACGCCGAGGACCGTGTCAATGACGAGAATCGAGCCCAGGTTGGGAATCAGGTGGCGGATGATGATCTTGATCGAGGGGACGCCCATGTACTTGGCGGCGCGCACGTAGTCACGCTCGCGCAGCGAGAGGGCCATGGTGCGCAGCGTACGCGCATAGCCAATCCAGCCAAACGCCGTGAGGCCCAGGATGAGCATGAGCCAGCCCTGCGTCCCGGATGCTGCGCGCACGATCATGGCCACGAGCAGGAAGCTCGGGATGACAAGCAGCATGTCGAGAAGCCACATGCCAATCTTCTCGCCCCAGCCGCGCGCGTAGGCAATGGCCGTGCCCACGATGGCGGAGATGGCAGTCGTGAGGATGGCGTAGGTGAGGCCAATCACAAGGGAGCGGCCAAGGCCGTGCACCACGCAGGCAAAGAGGTCGAAACCTCCGCCGTCGGTGCCAAACCAGTGACGCGCGTTGGGCGCCACGTTGATGGCCGTGAAGTCCGGGTCGGTGTAGTCAAACTTGCAGATGAGGGGCCCAAAGATGGCGAGAAGCACCAGGATGCCCAGGATGGTAAGACCCACCACAGCACTTCTCTGCCTGAAGAACCTGCGTGCGATGAGGTTTGCGTAGCTGATGCGCTTGACCTCGCTGGGGCCGGCAGCGTCGGCCTGGAGCTCGAGCTGGGCGTTGGTGAGCTGCTCGTTCTTGTTGTTCTGCTCTTCCATTGCCATCTCCTAGCTCATCTTGATGCGGGGGTCGAGCGCCGCGGCGAAGAGGTCCGCGAGCAGGGCACCCACGAGCGTGCAGGCGCCCGAGAAGGCGGCGACCGCGACGGCACCGTTGATGTTGTTGTTATTGATGCAGTTGATGAAGTACTCACCCATGCCGTGGATGGCGAAGATCTTCTCGGTCATGACGGCGCCGGTGAAGATGCTCGCGATGGAGAAGGCAACGTTCACCGAGGTGGGAATGAGGCTGGCGCGCAGGGCGTGCTTGCGGATGGCCTGCTTCTTGGTGAGGCCCTTGGCGCGCGCCGTGCGCACGTAGTCCGCGTGCATCTCGTCCAGGAGGTAGGTGCGCTGGTTAAGGTGGTAGCCCACGGAGCTGATGATGGTGAGGACGATTGTGGGCAGCAGGATGTGCTGCAGGAAGTCGATCAGCCCAATGAAGAAGTTGGGCCCGTCATAGCTCGAGAGTCCCGTGACGTAGAAGATGCGTTGCCCCGTCTGCTGGTTTATCTCGATGGCAAAGAACACGATGAGGATGGCGAGAACAACCGTGGGGATGACCAGGAAGACTGAGGCTAGGCCACTCCAGAACCTGTCCTGCCATTGATACTGCCGCTGCGCCGTGTAGACGCCCAGGCTCACGCCAATCACGATGGAGAGAATCGTCGAGAGGAGCATGAGCTTCACCGAGGCGCCAATGCGGCTCGAAATCTCATTGTTAACCGAATCGCCTGCAGGCGAGAGACCCCAGTTCCACTCGGTCACGATATTGGTGAGCCAGCGCTGGTAGCGCTCGGTAACCGGAGTCTTGTCGTTGAGGTTGGCCTTGTCCAGGGACGCCTCGATGGACTCCTGGGACGGCCGCGGCGTACGCGACTCGTAGTTCGAGCGCGGGCTCATGAAAGCGCACGCGAGGAAGTAGGTAAGCGAGGTCGCAACGAAGATCATCACAATGTAGTTGACGATCCTCTTGGCCAGGTACCCTAAAAATCGTGCCATCGAAACTCCTTTGTGCCGTTCGCGCAACCAAAGGAGAGGTGCCAGCAGTCCGTGCCGACACGCCCCTTGGGGGTTCCGCTCGCCCGAGCCATACGGTACGCAGTCCCCCTGGCACAACGAAAAGGGACGGTTTTTCGCCATATGGCCACCCACGTGTTACGTGTCACGCAACGCCATGTGGGTCTGACGCGGCACGACACAACATGGGGTAGTCTAGCACCACGTCTACGTTACACAACGGAAAACAG
>CAJMLD010000263.1 GCA_905214175.1 uncultured bacterium | reverse complement strand
AAGCGACGTTGTGCGAGGGCGCACCGCAGTCGGCTAGCCGTTCCGAGGTATGACGGTCCTCCCGCGAGGCGAATCGCGCAGCGAGCGAGCCGCCAAAGGCGGCGAGCGCTGAGCCCTGCGGGAGGACCGTCACACCCCACCACCTACCCACACGCAGCGAGAGCGTCCTCGAGCGAAAGCGCGCCCTCGTACAACGCACGCCCCGTTATGCAGCCCTCGACCACCTGCGGCCCAAGCGCCGCAAGTGCGCGAACGTCGTCCACACTGGCGATGCCGCCCGAGGCCACCACCGGAAAACCCGCGACCTCGGCAATGTGGCGGTAGGCCGCGGGATCGACGCCCGTCTGCATGCCGTCTCGCGCGATGTCGGTGAAGACAAGGTGGCGAAAGCCCATCTCGGCAAGGCTGGAGACAAGATCGTCCGCCGCGAGGGAGCCACCCTCGCGCCAGCCATTCACCTTGACCACGCCATCCTTCGCCGCAACGTCAGCCACTGCGGCATCACCAAACTCAGCTGCAGCCTGGCGGGCAAACGAGGGGTCGCGCACGAGCGCGGTCCCTATGGCGATGCGCTTCACGCCCAGGCGTGCCAGGCGGCGCATGGCCTCGATTGAGCGCACGCCGCCCCCAGCGTCGACCGAGAGCCCCTCAACCTGGCAGATTGCCCGTATCGCCTGGGCGTTTGCCTCGCACGCGTCCTCGTCCTCGCCGAGGGCGCTGGAGAGGTCCACCACGTGGACCCACTTCGCGCCACGGGCGAGAAAGTCGCGCGCGACGGAGGCAGGATCGTCCGAATAGACGTCCATGCGGGAGCGGTCCCCGTTGGCGAGACGAACCACACGGCCGCCCACGAGGTCAATCGCGGGGAAGAGAATCATCGAACGCCTCCAGCCCTCACGATGTCGACGAAGTTGGAGAGAATGACAAGGCCCGTTGCCGAGGACTTCTCGGGATGAAACTGCACGCCAAAGACGGAGCCCTGGGCAACGGCGGAGCCAAAGCTGCGCGCGTAGTGCGTGCGGGCAGTCACAATTGCAGGGTCAACGTCATCTGCCAGCGCGTAGGAGTGCGTGAAATAGAAGTTCGCGCCCGAGGGCACCCCGCGCAGGAGACGGGCCCTCTCGCCCACCTCGGTTGGATAGACCTGATCCCACCCCACGTGCGGCACCTTGAGCCGTCCGGAGCGCAGGCGCGTGACCGAACCGGAGAAGAAGCCAAGGCCGGCAACCCAGCGGTCATCACCGGGCGTGCCGGCGGCAACGGGCTCCTCGTTCTCGCGCGGGAGGCCCCTCTCGCCCGAGCGCTCCTCGCCGCGGGCAAAGAGAAGCTGGAGCCCCAGGCAAATGCCCAGGAAGGGGACGCCGCGGCCCAACGCGTCGAGAATGGCGTCTCCCTGACCGGACGCATTCACGTACTCCATCGCGTTCTCAAAGCTCCCCACACCGGGGAGCACCAGGCCAGATGCCGAAGAAATGTCTGCAGGCGCGTCGGAGATGACCGCCTCGCCTCCCACGGCGGCAAGGCCGTGCTGTACGGAGAGGAGGTTGCCCTTGTGGTAGTCGATAACGACGATCTTCGAGGATGCCATCAGAGCGCTCCCTTCGTGGACGGGATGCCCTCCACGCGCGGGTCCGGCTCGACAGCAGCCCGGAGCGCGCGGGCAAACGACTTGAACGTGGCCTCGAGGATGTGGTGTGCATTCTCGCCAGCAACCTCGCGCAGGTGGACGGTCATGCCGGCGTCGCGCGCCAGGCCGCAGAAGAACTCGTGGCCAAGCTCGGTGTCGAAGGTCCCCACCTTCTGGGGGCCAATGGGTACATCCCAGTAGAGCTCGCCGCGTCCAGAGATGTCGACGGCAGCCATGACCAGGGCCTCGTCGAGGGGGACCAGGGCGTCGCCAAAGCGACGGATGCCGCTCTTGTCGCCCAGCGCCTGGCGCAGCGCCTGCCCCAGCACGATGCCCGTGTCCTCGACGGTGTGGTGGTCGTCCACCCAGGTATCCCCCTTCACGTGAACCGTAAGGTCCACGAGCGAGTGGCGCGAGAGTGCCGTAAGCATGTGGTCGAAGAACCCCACGCCCGTCGAGATGTCCGAGGTACCGGTGCCGCATCGTGATGCTTAATCAGGCAGAGCCGGACAGAGCAAAGTTGGCGACACTTTTG
>CAJMLD010000262.1 GCA_905214175.1 uncultured bacterium | reverse complement strand
CGGCCCTCTGCTAGTGTGTATGGTTCCGTCTGGTTCCACCGGACGCCTCACACGGCAACAACGCGCGGGCCCCACCCGCCAGGAGCGAAAGCGGCAAGCATGGACCTCTCCCAGGCAATCGAACAGGCAAATGCCTTCGTCTTCCCGGGCTTTCTCACCGACGACGACTCGCTCACCCAGGAACGCACGAAGAACGAGGAGGCCATCAAGGTCCTGACAGACGCATGGAAGGCCGCGCCGCTTGGCCGCGAGCCCTTCTCGTTTGACCTGGTGCGTGGCCTTGCCGACAGGAACCGCGACATATGCGACCGCTATGGCATCGAGAGACTGAGAAACACCAACGGCCTCAACCTCGCACGGCGCCTCTCAGATGCCGATCTTATCCACGGCGTGGCCACGCTCCAACACAGAAGCGACGAGGAGGTCGCGCGCGTCGCTGGCCCCACAGCCTCTGATCTGGGCATCGCCTACGTAGACGCGCCGGTGTGGGGCGCCGTGGTAGGCATCGACCTCGAGACCTCGGACCGCGAGCCCGACCGCGGCTATGTGATCAACGTGGGCCTGGAGTTCATGAACCTCACGCCCACGGCAAAGCCCACCAACCCCTACTCCGCCTACTGCGGCATGCCCGAGATGTATGCCGAGAAGGGCGTGCCCCTCACAGAGATCCATCACATCACCTGGAAGGACCTCGAGGGCGTGGCCCCCCTGCGCCAGAACCCCAAGATGCAGAAGGCCATTCTCGCCGCGCTCACCACCTTCCCCTACATGGCCCACAATGCTGCTTTCGAGGACTCCTGGTTCATGCTCAACGTTGACGGCTACGCCGAGGCGCGCAAGGCCGGCAAGGTCATTCCCATAGACACGCGCGACATCTGCCGCCGCCTGGACCCGGAGGTGCGCCTGCTTCCCCGCGAGACGCATCCCGCCACGCTCGAGAACTGGGCGCGCCGCCGCGGGACGCTGAGTAAGAACGAGAAGGAACGCCACCTTGGCCTTGAGGACGTGGACCTCATGCTTGCCACAGTGCAGGCGGAGTTCTCGGAGCGCAAGATGTTCCCCGGCCAGCGCGAGGAGGACTAGCATGCGCCTGCAGCAGCTTCGCTACCTCATCGCCGTCGCGGAGAGCGGCTCGATCAACTCCGTGGCGCACAGCCACTACATCTCGCAGTCTGCGCTCTCAACCTCCATCCGCGAGCTCGAGGAGGAGATGGGCGTCAAGGTCTTCAACCGCACGAACAAGGGAATCACGCTCACGTCGGAAGGCGTGGAGCTTCTCGCCTACGCACGCCAGGTGGTCGAGCAGGCCGACCTCATGATTCGCCACTACGAGAGCGATCGCAACGACACCTACCGCAAGCTGTCCGTCTCGTCTCAGCACTACGCCTTTGTGGTGAATGCCTTCACGGAGTTTGTGGCCAAGCGCCACGACGAATCATGCGACTTCACGTTGCGCGAGACCCGCACAGCCGACGTGATCGACGACGTGCGCACCTTTAGGAGCGACATCGGCGTGCTCTTCCTCTCCACCTACAACGAGCGCGTGCTTAGGCGGCGCCTCGACGAGGCAAACCTGCGCTTTGTCTCGCTGTTCCGCGCGCGCCCGCACGTCTTTGTCCGCGAGGGGCATCCCCTTGCCACACATAAGAGCCTGCGCGTGCAAGACCTCGAGGACTACCCGCGCTACACCTTTGAGCAGGGCCCCGAGGGATCGCTCTACTACTCCGAGGAGCCTCTCTCGTCGCTTCCCCACCGCCAGCGCATCACCGTGAGCGACCGCGCGACCATGACGAGTCTCCTACGCTGCTACGACGGCTTTCTCGTCTCGACGGGCGTGCGCTCTGACGAGATGCTCGAAGGAGTCGTGGCCATCCCGCTCGACGTGGACGAGGTCATGAACGTGGGGTACGTGGTGCACCGGGAACGCAAGCTCTCGAGCCTTGCACAGGAATACATCGCCGAGCTCAACCAGCTCATCATGGACTGCACAGACAAGAACGCCCTCGTTCCCTCCAAGGAGGTCACGAGGGCTGTTGCCGGCGATGCTGTCGGCGCGGCCGATGACACACAGGACGCGCCGGAAGACGCCACGCCAGCAGAGTAAGATACGGCGCGACGTCCCCGCTGTGAATGTCAAGCAGATTTTCCATTGGTAGGGTAAGCACTTCTTCCATA
>CAJMLD010000261.1 GCA_905214175.1 uncultured bacterium | reverse complement strand
CTGGTCATGACGTCGATCCAGAAGATCGTCTCTCCCGAGCAGACTGAGTTTGGTCCCGCGGTCATAGTGGTTCTCGTGCTCTCGATGGCCGTCAAGTCATGGATGGCGCTCTTCAACACCTCGATGGGCAAGCGCATCTCATCCGAGACGCTTACGGCCACGGCCGTCGACTCGAGAAACGATGTCATCACCTCTGGCGCAGTGCTTACGGCAGCCATCGTCTCGTACTTTACGGGCTTTGACCTCGACGGCATTGCAGGTACCGTGGTGGGGGTCTTCATCTGCTGGAGCGGCTTCTCCCTTGTGCGAGACGCCATCGATCCGCTCCTTGGCCGCACGCCGGACCCCGCGCTCATCCAGCACATCCACGACAAGATCATGAGCTATCCCGGCGTTTTGGGAACCCACGACCTCATGGTGCATGACTACGGCCCCGGTCGCCAGTTCGCAAGTGCCCACGTCGAGATGGCGGGCGAGGGTGACGTCTTTGCCTCCCACGACCTTCTCGACAACATCGAGCAGGACTTCCTCAAGGAGGGCCTGGTCATGACGCTCCACTACGACCCCATCGTGACAGATGACCCGCGCGTGACCGACATGCGCCACTGGATCTCGATTCACATCAAGGAGATCGATCCTCGCCTCACGATTCACGACCTGCGAACCGTGCCTGGACCCACCCACACCAACGTAATCTTTGACTGCGTCCGTCCGCACGACCTGGCTATGACCAACGACGAGCTTCGCGCGGCGATAGCAAAGATCGTCACGTCAAAGTACCCGCACGCAATTTGCAAGATCACCATCGACAACAGCTACGTATCGTCACGACAGTAAGGAACGGCATGGCAGGCTACAAGTCCAAGCAGATGATCGTCATGAGGCGCGACCTCAAGATGCGCAAGGGAAAGATCGCGGCCCAGGCAGGACACGCCTGCGTGGAGGCAACGCTCATGGCACTCGCCTGTGAGGGACGCCTGGACCAGGTGCGCGTTCGCACGGCCCCCGATGGCACGCCCACGTGGGTCTACCTCGACCACCCCGAGGCAGACTCAACCGCGCTCTCGGATTGGTTCGACTCCGGCGTTGCCAAGGTCTGCGTGTACGTGGATTCCGAGGAAGAACTGCTCAACATCGCCGAAAAGGGCCGCGAGCAGGGCTTTGCCGTAGCGCTCGTGCGCGACGCCGGTCTCACCGAGTTCCACGGCGAGGCGACGCTCACGTGCCTGGCCTTCGAGCCCCTGCCTGCCGAGAAGATCGATCCCATCACCGGAGACCTGCCGCTCTACTAGGGTCGCGCGACCCCTTGAAATGGGGCCATGCAGGCACTTCTCGGCAGCATACTGGACTACAACGTCAATTCGTTATGCGGCGATGCTGCCCTGGGACGGGAATACCTGCCCCAGGGCAGCATCGCTTACTGTCTGTAAGGAATTTCCCACCGTCTGAATGGGAATTATTTCCATTCATTAATTCCTACTTGTGGAGTGGGTTTATAAGTGCCACTCTTGTCTTGACGAGTTGTCCGGCGGAGGAGCCCCACTGGGGGCAGCCGACTTGCCTCGTCACCAGACGCACAAGGAGTAGAAAGATGAAGGCAGCAAGGAAGATCGAGGCCCTTATCGGCTCAACCCCCCTGGTAGACCTTTCGGGGCTCGCTGATGGCGTAGCAACCATCTACGGTAAGTACGAGGCCACCAACCCCGGTGGATCTGTCAAGGACCGCATCGCCCGCGCAATGCTCGACGCCGCCGAAAAGGACGGCACCCTGAAGCCCGGCGGAACCGTGATCGAGCCCACGTCCGGCAACACCGGCGTTGGCCTTGCCATGCTTGCGGCCGCGCGCGGCTACAAGATGATTCTCGTCATGCCCGAGACCATGTCCATCGAGCGTCGTAAGCTTGCCGCATCCTATGGCGCGCAGATTGTCCTCACGCCGGGCAAGGACGGCATGAAGGGCGCCGTCGCCAAGGCCGAGGAGCTCCGACAGGAGACCCCGGGCGCCATTGTCGCCGGCCAGTTTGTGAACCCCGCAAACCCGCAGGCACACTACGAGACCACCGGCCCCGAGGTCTGGGCCGACACCGAGGGCACGGTCGATTTCATCGTGGCTGGCGTTGGTACCGGCGGCACCATCTCCGGCACCTCCCGCTTCCTCAAGGAGAAGAAGCCCTCCGTTAAGGGC
>CAJMLD010000260.1 GCA_905214175.1 uncultured bacterium | reverse complement strand
TCACGCAGAAGTCGGTTTGCGGGATCGTCAACACGACGTCTCTGCTGCGCGTACCTGCCGCGCTGTCGCGAGGTATAGCGATCCCTCTCACGCTCACGGTCTGTATAGCGCTCGGAGGTGGCGTTGTAGGGTCGCCCGTAGACGTACTCGGCATGCGAGTACGAGGGAGCCTGGCTCCGCGAGGAGGCGGGGTAGCTCGAGCCGGCAAGAGGCACTGGCGAGGGCGTCCTGGGCCTTGGTCCGGAAGTGGTGGCAAAGGCACCCATATCGCCTGCGGGCCCTCCCGAGGTTGGAAGAAGTCCACGGTACTGCACGTAGGCCTTGGGGCGAGACTCCGCCTCGTTTACGACGTCGTAGCCCTGCACGCCTCGGCCGGACTGAGTGTCCCTGGTGCGACGGCGAAGCTCGTGCGAGGATGTGCCATGCACGTGCTCGTAGAGCTCCTCCTGGAAGAGGTCCACCACCTCGCGGGGATTGAGGCCAAGGTAGCGCGCATACGAGGAGAGCATACCCTGGGCATAGCCGCTCTGGGGTATGTTGTCGAAGTCGCCTTCCTCGAAGGCTATGAGAACCTGCTCCTTGAGCTTAAGGACCTGAGAGGCCTGCCCCACCGTGAGGCCAAGCTGACGGCGACGGTCAAGGAGCATCTCGCTGAAGCGCGGACGCGATGGCATGGTGGGCTACACCTCCTCAAAATCCTGCTCGGCGGCCTTGAGGTCCGCGAGGCCCTCCTTGTCGAGGAGCACCTCTCGTGGCTTTGAGCCGTTGGCGGGTCCCACGACGCCTTTGTTCTCGAGCATGTCCATGATTCTTCCCGCCCTAGCGTACCCCACCGAGAGGGCGCGCTGCAGGCTAGAGGTAGAACCCAGCTGAGAGTTCACAACGATGTCGGCAGCCTCCCAGAGCAGCGGGTCGTCCGCTGGAGCAGACGCCTCGCTAGGGCCGCCAGGGGTCATGGGAGAGACGGCCGTGAGAATGTCGTCGTGGTAGTCGGTGTCGTGGTGCTCCTTGATGAAGTCCACCACGTGCTCGACCTCCTCCTCCGAGACAAAGCAGCCCTGGGCGCGCCTGGGGCGAGAGCCGCGCAGCTTGTAGAGCATGTCGCCATGGCCGAGGAGGCGCTCGGCACCGGTTTGGTCAAGGATGATGCGGGAGTTCATGCCGTTGTCGACCGAGAGGGCCACGCGGTTGTCGATGTTGGCCTTGATGAGGCCCGTCACCACGTCTGCGGAGGGGCGCTGTGTGGCCACGATGAGGTGGATGCCGGCGGCACGGCCAAGCTGGGCGATGCGCACGATTGATGCCTCGACGTCCTTGCCGGCCACCATCATGAGGTCGGAAAGCTCGTCGATCACGATGACAAAGTACGGCATGTGCTTGGGCGGGTTCTCCATGTCGGCATACTTGTCACCGTCGACGTCGCGGTTGTAGGACTTGATGTCGCGCACCTTGTAGTGCTCGAAGACCTTGAGGCGGCGCTCCATCTCGGTGACGCCCCAGGAGAGGGCACTCGCCGCCTTGTTGGGCTCGGTCACCACGGGGACATAGAGATGAGGCAGGCCAGCGTAGTACGTGAACTCAACGCGCTTGGGGTCCACCATGATGAGGCGGACCTCCTCGGGCGTGGCACGCATGAGAATGGTCATCACGATGCTGTTGAGCAGCACTGACTTGCCCGAGCCGGTGGTGCCGGCAACCAGCAGGTGCGGCAGGCCGGCTATGTCCACCACCACGGGGTTGCCCTCGGAGTCACGGCCAAAGGCGGCTTCGAGCGGGCCGCCCTTGACGTAGGGAAGAACGTCTCCCAGGTAGACGGGCTGCGTTGTCTTGTTGGGGATCTCGATGCCCACAAGGGAGGTGCCGGGGATGGGCGCGAAGATGCGCACCGACCGAGATGCCAGCGAGAGCGCGATGTCATCCTGGAGGTTGGTGATCTTGTTCACGCGCTCGCCCTCGCCCATCTCGATCTTGAAGGTGGTGACAGACGGGCCGGCGACCCAGCCAACCACCCGCGAGGTGAGACCGAACTCCTCGAGCGTGCCCTGGAGCTTGGCGGCAACCGAAGAGAGCTCCTCGTCCGACTCGGCACTTACGCCGGAGTTGGGGTTCACCTTGAGCATGTCGGCTGGTGGAAGATCCTTGCCGTCCTCGTCGCTCGACGACGCGGCCGCTGTAACGGACTTGGCACCAGAG
>CAJMLD010000259.1 GCA_905214175.1 uncultured bacterium | reverse complement strand
GTTCACGCGAACCATGTCGTACGGGGTGGTGGTGGAGCCCTGCTCCTCGTAGCCGTGGACGTTGAAGTTGTCGTGGTTCGGGCGGTCCCAGATGAGGCGGCGAACCGTGCCGGGATAGGCGTGGAAGGCGAAGAGGACGGGCTTGTCGGCCGTGAAGAGGGCCGTGAACTGCTCGTCCGTGAGCGCCTCGTCGTTCTCGGAGGCGTTCTGGATCTTGAGGAGCTCGACCACGTTCACCAGGCGGCACTTGACGCCGAGCTTGTCGAGAAGCTCGAGCGCGGCCATGGTCTCCTGCGTGGGCACGTCGCCGCAGCAGCCGAGGACGATGTCGGGCTCCTCGCCCTCGGCGGTGTTGGACGCCCACTTCCACTCGGCGGCGCCGGCCGCGAGCTCCTCGCGGGCCTCGTCGAGCGTGACCCACGTGGGGGCGGGCTGCTTGCCGGCGAAGACCGCGTTCACGCAGTTGGTGGAGGTGTAGGCGCGCTCGGCCACGGCCAGGAGCAGGTTGGCGTCGGCCGGGTAGTAGATGTTCACCACGTGGTCGTTGTTGAAGCACTTGTTGAGAAGCACGTCGACAAAGCCGGGGTCCTGGTGCGAGAAGCCGTTGTGGTCCTGGCGCCAGACGTGGCTGGAGAGCAGCATGTTGAGGCCGGAGATGGGCTTGCGCCAAGGGATCTCGCGGACGGTGGCCTCAAGCCACTTGCAGTGCTGGTTGACCATCGAGTCCACGATGTGCACGAACGACTCGTAGCTCGACCACAGGCCGTGGCGGCCGGTGAGGATGTAGCCCTCGAGAAGGCCCTCGCACTGGTGCTCGGAGAGCTGCTCGATAACGTTGCCCACGGGCGCGAGGTGCTCGTCGTTGGCAGGGTCGTCGTTGAGGTCGCCGTTGAACCACTGCTTGTCCGTCACCTGGTAGCTGGGCTGCAGGCGGTTGGACGCCGTCTCGTCGGGGCCGAAGATGCGGAACATGTCGCGGTTGTTGTTGATGAGCTCGGCGGTGTACTCGCCCAGCACGCGGGTTGCCTCGGTGGCACCAAAGCCATGGCCGCCCTTCTCGACGTCGATCGCGTACTTCGCCGTGTCGGGAAGCTCGAGGTCCTTCAGCAGCTTGCCGCCGTTGGTGTTGGGGTTGGCGCCCAGACGCAGCTCGCCCTCGGGCATGAACTCGGTGACCTCGGGACGGATGGCGCCCTTCTCGTCAAAGAGACCCTCGGGTTCATAGGACTCGAGCCAGCCCTTGAGGACCTCGAAGTGGGCCTCGGTGTCGCGAGCAGACGCCAGAGGCACCTGGTGCGCACGCCAGGAACCCTCGGTCTTCTTGCCGTCGATCTCCTTGGGGCAGGTCCAACCCTTGGGGGTGCGGAAGATGATCATGGGGTAGAACGGGCGGGACGCCTCGCCGGCGGCCGCGCGGCGCTTGATGTCGCAGATCTCGTCGAAGACCTCCTCGAGGAGCGCGGCAAAGCGACGGTGGATGGAGGCGTGGTCCTCCTCGTCAAAGCCGGCGACAAAGTTGTAGGGGTGATAGCCCATGCCGCGGAAGAACTCGTCGCGCTCGCCATCGGAGATGCGGGCGAGGATGGTGGGGTTGGCGATCTTGTAGCCGTTGAGGTGCAGAATCGGCAGCACGATGCCGTCGGTTAGCGGGTCCATGAACTTGTTCGTCTGCCAGCTGGTGGCAAGCGGGCCGGTCTCGGCCTCGCCGTCGCCCACCACGGCAACCGCAAGCATGCTGGGGTTGTCGAGAACCGCGCCGTAGGCGTGGGAGAGCACGTAACCAAGCTCGCCGCCCTCGTGGATGGAGCCGGGGGTCTCGGGCGCGTAGTGGCTGGGGATGCCGCCGGGATAGGAGAACTGGCGGAAGAACTTCTGGAGGCCGGCCTCGTCGTCGGTGATGTCGGGACGAACCTCACGGTAGGTGCCGTCGAGCAGGGACTGCGCGGTACCGGCAGGTCCACCGTGACCGGGGCCCATGAGGAAGATGGCGTTCTGCTGGTGGTCGTGGATGAGGCGGTTCACGTGGCCAAAGAGGAAGTTGACGCCGGGTGTGGTGCCCCAGTGGCCAACGAGACGGTGCTTGACGTCCTCACGGGTGAAGCCGTCGGGGCCATCCTGGTTCTTGAAGTCCGCGCGCATGAGGGGGTTGGAGCGCAGGTAGATCTGGCCGACGGACAGGTAGTTGGCGGCGCGCCAGTACTTGTCGACCCACGCAATCTCGTCCTCGCTCACCGGGCCGTTGAGCTTCTTCCAGGGAGTTCCCAACACAGG
>CAJMLD010000258.1 GCA_905214175.1 uncultured bacterium | reverse complement strand
CGCAGGTCTTTCTGGCCCCCGAAGGCGACCACTATCGCACGCGCCTCACGCATACCCTCGAGGTTGCGCAGATTGCTCGTACAATCTCGCGGGCACTCGGTTTGAACGAGGATCTCACCGAGGCCATCGCCCTTGGACACGATCTTGGCCACACGCCATTTGGTCATTGCGGGGAGCGAGCCCTCTCGCGGGCCATGGCCCGCTATCGGGGCATCGACCCGGAGTCCGATGAGGGCCGCTCTCTCTTTCGGCATAACAGGCAGAGCGTGAGGCTGGTCGAGTGCCTGGAGAAGGATGGCCGTGGGCTCAACCTCACCTGGGAGGTTCGTGACGGCATCCTCTGCCACACTGGGTCACAGCGCGCTCAGACGCTCGAGGGCAGGGTCGTTGCCTGCGCGGATCGCATTGCCTATGTGTGTCATGACATCGACGACGCCGAGCGCGCTGGCCTTCTCACGGAGAACGACCTGCCACAGGGTCCGCGCGAGCTTCTCGGCGGCAGTTCATCCGAGCGCATCGACGTTATGGTGCGCGACATTTGCGCGGGGAGCGCGGAGGCTGGGGACATCCGCATGTCCGATGGCGTCTGGCATGCGATGATGGAGCTCCGCTCGTTTCTCTTTGAGTCGCTCTACACCAAGGGCGACGCCAAAGAGGAGGAGCCCAAGGCAACGCGCATGATCGAGCTTCTCTTCGACCACCTTGTGACCCACATGGATGAGGTTCCCGAGGAGTACCTCAAGCACGATGGCGACCACCCCGACGTGCAGGTGGCGGACTACGTTTCTGGCATGACAGACCGCTATGCCGTGCGTGTGTTCGAAGACCTTACCGTGCCCCGCTCCTGGAAGGGCGTTATGTCACGCGGCAGGTGATGACGGTGCTGTGCGCGTGTATCTCTGGTAGGCTTTTCTCGTCTTTGAACGCTACCCGGGAGGATTCATGGCACCAAAGCATAGCCGCAGGGACAGCAGGGGTACGGGGCGTGGGCTGCTGATTGTCGCCTGCGTGTTTGTTGCGCTTGCGGTGGGGGTGCTCGCGCTTGCCATGACGGGCAAGCTGCATCCGCTGGTAGAGAATGTGGCTCCCGGACTTGCGGGGGAGGCTGCCCAGCAGAGCGGCCAAGTCGCCGATGAGCAGGCCGCCGAAGCTGCGCAGACGCTTGAGCCAAAGGACTTTTCGGACTACAGCTGGGACGAGCTCTCCCAGATTTCCACAAAGATTGCCGCTGCTGCGACGGACAACGATGGCCTGGCGATTGCACAAGAATACAACCTGGCAGATGCCGCAGGCGTGCCCGTCAACGAGACACGCGAGGTGGTTCTCGATGACAACACCTTGGCGTATGCGCGCATTGTGGGGTTCAGGCATGACCAGCGCGCCGATGGCTCTGGCGTTGCGGGCATGACGCTCATGGTGTCCATGCTCTCCGAGCAGCCCATGGAAACCTCTAACACCAACCAGGGCGGCTGGGAGTCCTCCTCGCTCAGGGCGTGGCTTGCAGTTGACGGCATGGCGCTCCTTCCGGATGACCTTGCCTCCCATGTCGTGAGCGTTTCCAAGGCCACCAACAACGTGGGGGTTACCTCGGACGTCGCGTCGGTCACCCAGACGGCCGATGGGCTGTGGGCCTTCTCAGCAGTCGAGGTCTGCGGCAACATCACATGGTTTGAGGATGAGTTTGCTACAGAGATTTCCTACACCGCTGGCCTGGACGCTGTGCTCAACGCCGAGGGGGCGCAGTACCCGTACTTTTCGGCAGCAGGCGTGACGGGGGAGACCGGTGGGCAGTCGGGCGCATTGGCGCTCACGTACCGCGGCTCATCTCGTCCGTGGTGGTATCGTTCCGCGTACCCGTTGAACTATGCCGATACAAGCTCCAGCTCGTACTTCTTCCGAGCGAGCGAGACGGGGTATCCTTCTTCGGTTGGACAGGCAGATGCGGTATCCGGCGTAGTCGCGGGACTCAGCTTGTAGGAAAGCAACGGGGATACCGTCTGTGCCATTATGCATGCCAGACATCGATTCCTACAGTAGTTCCATTTCCTCTGACGGTGCATGACAGTTTGCTTTGGTATCTTAATTCCAACCTAATGGCACCCCCGCGAGGATGGAATGCCATGAGCAAAAGACTGGCTGCCGTCGTGAAGCTTCTTTTTGGCAACCCGAGCATGCTTGCCGCACTCGTGATGCTACAGGTGCTGCTCGTAATCCCCCTCCTGGTCAACTTCGAAACCTTTGCTACGGGTCTCCTGAGTAATGTCGAATTGACAGGCTCCCAGGTTGAGGAGACCCTAT
>CAJMLD010000257.1 GCA_905214175.1 uncultured bacterium | reverse complement strand
CGTAGCGGCTGCGGCGCTCGTGGCCTTCGTCGTGGGGGCCGCCCCCGCCTTCCAAGCCGCCAACCTTTTCGACATCGCGCCGGCCACGGGCAATGCGGAAACTCTCCCCTTCGGCGTGGCGGGGGCCCTAGCCGCGCTCCCCTTCGGCATCTGGTTCTTTCTCGGTGTTGAGGGCGTACCCCTGGCCGCCGAAGAGGCCCGCAATCCGCGACACGACGTGCCGCGCGGCATCCTCGGCTCCATGGCCGTGCTCGTGCTCTCCGGACTTGCTGTACTGTTCCTTGCAGCCGGAGCCACTGGCGCGAAGTTCATGGGCACCTCCACAGCGCCCCTCGTGGACGCCCTTAACATGGTAGACAGACCCGGACTCGCCCTCTTCGTGAACATTGCTGGCCTCTTCGGCCTAGTAGCCTCGTTTTTCTCGCTCATCTACGCGGGCTCGCGCCAGATGTTCGCACTCTCCCGCGCCGGTTACCTCCCCAGAACGCTCTCCGTTACGGGGAAGCGCAAGACGCCGGCCGCTGCGCTCGTCACGATAGGCGTTGTCGGCTTCCTGCTCGTGGCCGTTGTACGCGATGGCGACGCCCTCATTGACATGGCCGTCTTCGGCGCCTGCGTCTCCTACGCGCTCATGGATCTCTCCCATATCGTGCTGCGCCGTCGCGAGCCCAAGATGCAACGCACCTACCACACGCCGGGTGGAGCCGTCACCACGGGAATCGGCTTCGTCTTGGCCTGCGTGGCTACCGTGGCAACCTTCGTCACCTATACGTCGTCTGCCATCACGGCGCTCGCAGTCATAGCGGCGGGAGCAGCTTATTTCTGGCTCTATGCGCGGCACCACTTGGTAGCCAACGCGCCGGAGGAGGAGTTCGCTGCCGTGCAGGCCGCCCAAAACGAGCTGTCATAGGAGTTAAGGAACCGATTCGATCCAGAGTCCCGGTGACATGACGCCCACCGAATCCCAGTTACAGGCAAGGAGAACCAACAATGAAGATATGCGTCATCGGCGGAGGCAACATCGGCACCCTGATGGCGGCGGAACTTTCCGCCAAGGGCAACGACGTCTGGGTGCTGACCTCGAGTCCGGAGCAGTGGCCTGGCACGCTGGACGTGTTGGACGAGAACAACGCTGCGGTCATCCAGAACGTTCCCGTCACGGCCACGACGAACCTCGCCGAGGCTGTGCAAGACGCGGCTTATGTCTTCGTAACCTACCCCACCTACCTGTTGGCCGATCTCTGCGAGAGGCTGCTGCCGCACATCGGGCCTGGCCAGCGAATCGGCATGGTACCAGGGGCATGCGGCGAGCTCTTCCTGCATCCGCTCATGGAGACTGGTTGCACGCTATTCGGCCTACAGCGCACCCACAGCATAGCCAGGCTCAAGGAACGCGGTCACAGCGTCTACATGCTGGGCCGCAAACCATCCATCAACGTGGCAGCTATCCCAGCATCCGAGACAGCACCTATAGCCTCAGACCTCTCCGACTGGCTGAACATGCCCGCCGGGACACTCCCCAGCTACCTTGACCTCACGCTCACGCCGTCCAACCCAATCTTGCATACCTCACGCATCCGCACGATGTTCGCGGGCTGGCACGAGGGCGTCACGTACCCCAAGAACTTCCTGTTCTACGAGGAGTGGGACATGGCCGCCTCCGAACTCATGCTCGCGATGGACGACGAGCTGCAGGGACTCTGCGCCACTGTTCCCATGGACCTCTCAGGCGTCAAGTCGCTCAGGGCTCACTATGAGAGCCCAGACGCCGTGGCCATGACCCGGAAGATCTCAGGCATCCAAGCGTTCAAGGGGCTGATCTCCCCGATGAGAGAGGTCGCCGAAAACCGGTGGGTGCCGGACTTTGCATCTCGCTACTTTCGCGCGGACTTCGCCTACGGCCTCAGGGCAATCCAAGGCATAGCGCACCTCTGCGGGGCCGCGTGTCCACACATGGACGAGGTCGTTGCTTGGTACGAGAACGTCTCCGGTAACCACAACGGTCTGCGGCTCCCGTGGACATCCATGGACGAGATGGTCCAGGCGTACACGCAAGAACAGTAGAGCAAGGATACGGAACTCCACGACGCAGGCGATAATCTTAGTCGCTGTCGCCGACTTTCTTCCCGGGACCGTTACACCAACTTTATCGACACTATCGCCCACCCCACGTCTGGTCAAGCTCCTCGACCGCGTGCGCGCCATCGTTGTCTCCATCCACGTGGGAGGACCGCCTTCCTCTCAGGCGGGCACGCGATATACGGCGATGCCCGCACCTTCTGGTACGGGCATCTTCGCAGGGCAT
>CAJMLD010000256.1 GCA_905214175.1 uncultured bacterium | reverse complement strand
GTGGACCTGGAAAGAGTCCTTACCGCACCGCCTGTAGAACACCTTACCGTCCACACCCCGCCCCTCTACTCCGACCTAACCACTTGCCTGTCATAATCCGTGATAATCGGGAAGTATACTTCCCGATTATCACTACCTGTACTTCCCAATTAGCATGAAACGAGGGTGCCCGGAACCATTCCGGACACCCTCGAGCTGTATCGACGGCTTGGGCTCAGCGCGAAAGCCGCGCCCGCGGCCACGCCTACATGAGCTCGGTCACGTTCTTGGCGAACTCCACCGGGTCGTCGATGGGAAGACCCTCGACGAGAAGCGCCTGGTCGTAGAGGATGGACCCCATGAGCTTGAGGCGGTCCTTGTCACCAGCGTCCTTTGCCGCCACGAGCTTGCCAAACACGGGGTGCGCGGCATTGAGCTGCAGCACGCGCTGGGCCTTTGGCGCCGTGGCAGCCTCGGGGCCCTGGCTAATCACGCGCTCCATCTCCAGCGAGACCGGGCCCTCCGAGGCAATGGCCGCAGGGGCGTCGCCCAGGCCAGCGGCCACGCGCACGTCGGTGACCTTGTCGCCCAGGTCGCCCTTGAGCTCGTCGATAAGGTCCTTGTGCTCGGTGGTCGCCTCGTCCGCCGCCTTCTTCTCGTCCTCGGTCGCAAGGTCGAGGTCGGCGGATGAGACGTTGGCGAACTCGAGGTCGCGGGCGTCGGTGCCCTTGTGCTCGGAGTCACCAGCCACGGCGTCCACGTGGTAGGTGCGCATGAACTGGAACATGAACTCGTCGACGTCCTGGGTGCAGAGAAGCACGTCGAAGCCATGGTTCACGGCAGACGTCACCACAGGCATCTTCTCCAGACGGTCACGGGAGTCGCCGGCGGCGTAGTAAATCTTCTCCTGCTCAGCGGGCATAGCGGCCACGTACTCCTTGAGCGTAACCTGCTTGCCCTCCTTGGCAGACCAGAACAGAAGCAGGTCCGCTAGGTCAGCGGCCTTCGAACCGTAGGAGTTGTAGATGCCAAACTTGAGCCCACGGCCAAAGTTGCCAAAGAACTTCTCGTAGCCCTCGCGGTCGTTGTCGCGCATGTCCTCGAGCTCGGAGTGAATCTTCTTCTCGATGCGGCGGGCGATGGCTCTGAGCTGCGAGTTCTGCTGCAGCGTCTCGCGGGAGATGTTAAGCGTCACATCAGGCGAGTCAACGATGCCGCGCACGAAGTTGTAGTAATCAGGGAGCAGGTCTGCGCACTTCTCCTGGATGAGAACGTTGGACGAGTAGAGCGCCAGGCCCTTCTCGTAGTCCTTGCTATAGAGGTCGAAAGGCTGCTCGGACGGAATGAAGAGCAGGGCATCGTACGAGAGCGCGCCCTCGGCGTGGAAGCTGATCGTGCGCTGCGGCTTCTCCCAATCGTGGAAGGTCGACTTGTAGAACTCGTCGTAGTCCTCCTGCTTGACCTCGCTGGAGCGCTTCTTCCAGATGGGCGTCATGGAGTTGAGGGTCTCAAGCTCCTGGTAGTCCTCGTACTCGGGTTTGTAGTCGTCGCCGGCGTCCTCCGGCTTTGGCTTCTCGCGGCTCTTGGTGACCATCATCTGGATGGGATGGCGCACGTAGTTGGAGTAACGCGTCACGAGGTCGCGCAGGCCCCACTCGGAGAGGAAGCGGTCGGTGTTGTCCTCCTCGGTCGAGGGACGCAGATAGAGCGTCACGTCAGTGCCGTGGTCGTTCTCGCCCGAACGCTCGCCCTCGGCGGCAGGCTCGATGGTGTAGCCGTTCCTGCCATCGGACTCCCAGGCAAAGGCCTCGTCCGCACCGTAGGCACGGCTCACCACGCGGACCTTCTCGGCGACCATGAAGGCGGAGTAGAAGCCCACGCCAAACTGGCCGATGATGTCCATGTCCTGGCCCTGGTGCTCAGCGTTTGCCTCCTTGAAGGCCTCCGAGCCCGAGTGGGCAATGGTGCCCAGGTTCTTGTCGAGCTCCTCCTTGGTCATGCCAATGCCGTTGTCGCTCACCGTGATGGTGCGCGCGTCCTTGTCGAAGGCCAGGCGAATGGCAAGCGAGTCCTGGTCAACATGGACATCCGGGTTGGTGAGGCTCTCAAAGCTAAGCTTGTCGATGGCATCCGATGCGTTGGAGATGAGCTCGCGCAGGAAGATTTCCTTGTTGGTGTAGATCGAGTTGATCATGAGGTCCAGGAGCTTCTTGGACTCTGTCTTAAATTGCTTCATGTGCGCTTCTTTCCTTGAGACAAGCCGGCATCAATATGCATACCGTCTATCTAGGTACCCAGCGCAGCATGAGATAAACCTACGGCGGGCAGGAATCTAGTGC
>CAJMLD010000255.1 GCA_905214175.1 uncultured bacterium | reverse complement strand
GCAGCTGCTGCCAAAAGCCGCCCTGTGGCGCCAAAACGGCGCCACAGCGGCGGTACCCGCAACAGATGGGTATTACGCCGAGCGCGAGCGCAGCCGCTCCTCCAGAAGGCCAACCTGCTCCAACGCATCGCCCGCCGTGCACGTGACGCGATGCCAGGAGTCCTCCCCCACCAGTCTCACGTCAACCAGAGGCCCAAAGCCATTCTCGAGCGTGCGAGAAGCAACCTCGTACGACAAATCCGAGCGCAACCCCGGATACTCAACGCGCTCCACACGTGGATGGCACACAAGGTAGCTTGCCACCACCTGCGCCGCGTCGGAGGACTCACGCCACTCCCGCGCGCGCTGTTCGAGCAGCGCCAGCTCCGTATCGTCGGCATCGCGACCAGCCGAGAAAAGCCCGCGCACCGCATCTGTGACTCCCTGCTCGCCACGCGCAACCCATACCAGCATCGTGCCGGGCTCCGCCGCAGGCGCAAAGGCAACATCTGCCCCAAGCCTCACCGCGGCGCATGCAAGGCCAACACGCGAGAGGTCGCAGGCCGCGGCCAGCCCCTGCTCGTGCGCCCGCTCCGCGAGGCCCCGAACGTCCGCGCAAGTCACGGGCACCCCAGACAGAGGCTCGATAGGTGTCGAGAAACCCTTGGCCAAAGCGCCCCACAGCTCATCTGCAGAGACAACCCGCAACACGCTCCTCCGTTTTGCCATGCATACCCCCAACACAAAAGCGGCGGGACAGCCACCAAAGCCATCCCGCCGCGACAATGAGACAAAGGGACCGTCCCTTTGTCTCATCACTTTGTCTCATCGGCGCTCGCGAATCTCCTTGGTGACGTCGGCGATGAACTCGTCGAGGTCGCGCTGGACGGTCTCGTTCGAGCGATCACGCACAGAGATGTTGCCGGCCTCGGCCTCCTTCTCGCCAAGGATCAGCATGTAAGGCACGCGGTCGATAGAGCGGGCCTCGCGGATCTTGTAGCCGATCTTCTCGTCACGCTCGTCAACCTTCACGCGCACGCCGGCGTCGCGAAGCTTCTGCGCAACCTCGTCGGCATAGTCGCGGGTCTTCTCCGAGACGGGGAGCACCTTGACCTGGCAGGGCGAGAGCCACGTGGGGAACTTACCCGCGTACTGCTCGATGAGCATGCCGATGAAGCGCTCGAACGAGCCAAAGCCGGCGCGGTGAATCATGATGGGCTGCTTCTTGGAGCCGTCCTTGTCGGTGTACTCGAGCTGGAAGTTGTGCGGGAGCTGGAAGTCGAGCTGGATGGTGCCGCACTGCCACTCGCGGCCCAGGCAGTCCTGCAGGTGGAAGTCGATCTTGGGGCCATAGAAGGCGCCGTCACCGGGGTTGAGCTTGTAGTCAACGTGCATGGCCTCAAGAGCGTCCTTCAGGCCCTGCTCGGCGCGCTCCCAGTCCTCGTCGGAACCCATGGAGTTCTCGGGACGCGTAGAGAGCTCGACGCGATACGGGAAGCCAAACTGCGCGTAATAGGCAGTGATGAGGTGCGCGACGTCTGTGACCTGCTCGGTGATCTGATCCGGACGAATGAAGAGGTGCGCGTCGTCCTGCTGGAACTCGCGGACGCGGAACAGGCCGTGCAGGGCGCCCTTGAGCTCGTGGCGGTGGTCGATGCCAGCCTCGGCGAGCTTGAGCGGCAGGTCACGGTAGCTGCGCGGCTTGCTCTTGTAGATGAGGCAGGCGCCGGGGCAGTTCATCGGCTTGATCGCATAGTCCTCGTCGTCGATCTTGGTGGTGTACATGTTCTCTTTGTAGTGGTCCCAGTGGCCAGAGGTCTCCCACAGGCTGCGGGACAGGATGATCGGCGTCTGAACCTGGTCATAGCCGTACTTGTCCTGCATCTCCTGCCAGTACTGCATGAGGGAGTTGCGGATGCGCATGCCGTTGGGGAGCCAGAACGGGAAGCCGGGGCCGGCCTCGTTCATCATGAAGATCTCCATCTCCTGGCCGATCTTCCTGTGGTCGCGCTTCTCAGCCTCCTCGC
Source organism: uncultured bacterium (assembly GCA_905214175.1). GTDB lineage: Bacteria > Actinomycetota > Coriobacteriia > Coriobacteriales > Atopobiaceae > Tractidigestivibacter. The sequence goes on along the minus strand of CAJMLD010000255.1, from coordinate 327 downwards.
GCATGTGCTCCCACTGGGCAAGCTCGTCCTTGCTGCGGAAGGCAACGCCGTTGATGCGTGTAAGCATCTTGTTGTCCTTGTCGCCCTTCCAGTACGCGCCGGAGACGCCGGTGAGCTTGAACGCCTTGAGCGCCTTGGTGTAGAGGATATGCGGGCCAACGCACATGTCGACGTACTCGCCCTGCTTGTAGAAGGTGATGCGGACGTCCTCGGGAAGGTCGCCGATGTGCTCTACCTTGTACTTCTCGCCGCGCTCCTCCATAAGTGCAATTACCTCGGCGCGGGGCTTCTCGTACACGGAAAACTTGAGGTTCTCCTTGACGATCT
>CAJMLD010000254.1 GCA_905214175.1 uncultured bacterium | reverse complement strand
GCCGACGTTGGGTCGACCGACCACGGCGACGACAGGCAGTGACATGAGGTGCTCGCTTTCTCTTGGAGTATTTAGCACTCCTGAGCATATCACGACGGCGACGGCGCCTTGCCGCCGTCGGCCCTCACCCCAAACTCTGCGTTACTGCAGAGACGATGATCGTAGGGTCCCCGTGGGCTATGACCGCACGCCCCCCGCGCCGAAGGATCTCTCCCACCACGTGGTCCTGCGTGTCCCCGTCAAGGGTCACGTGGTCAAAGTTGAACATGACCTCGGGAAGCACAACGATGTGGCGGCTAAGATCACAGGGCAGCTGGGCGAGAAGGTCCTTGGAGACGATGAGCCCCGTAACGTTGACGTCTCCCCCAAAGTAGTCGTTGTGGATGGGGTATGCCTTGACGCGCCCCGTGGGCGACCACAGCTCGCAGAAGAATGAAATGGCCTCCTTGGGAGCCTCGCCACAGACGAGAAGAACCCTCGAATCCCGGCGGCTGAGCTCGGCCTCACTCGCGGCAAGCTCGGAAGCGTGATCGCGGGCAAAGACCGCGGAATCGTCGAGAAAGCTTCGCAGCATACCAATGCCGTCGTAGTACTGCGGGTAGCCGTCGTAGGCCTCGGCTGGAGGAACCGTAACGCCAGCCGCAACGTAGAACTCGTCGGAGAGCTGGAACCGCGTGGTGCCAAGCTCGCGCCTGGCGCGCGCCTGGTAGGGCTCGATGAGCTCTACCACGGCCTTGGCGGCTGCGGGGTCATCCGAGAAGGACTTGGAGAACCGGCGCGAGAAGCGCGTGTAGCCAAGCGGCACCACGGCAAGCGAGGTGATGCTGGGGCGGGCCTCGACCCAGTCAAGCGTGCGGGCCAGCTCCAGGCCGTCGTTCACACCTGGGCAGAGGACGATCTGCGCGTGAATCTCGATTCCTGCAGAAAGCAGGCGCTCGAGGACGTCTATGCCACGCTGAGCGTGCGGCCCTATGAGCTTGCGGCGCACCTCGGGCGTGACGGCATGAATCGAGACGTTCATGGGCTCAAGCCGACAGGCAATGATGCGCTCCACGTCCTCGTCGGTCACATTGGTAAGGGTGACAAAGTTTCCCTGGAGGAAGGAGAGACGGTAATCGTCGTCGCGCAGGGAGAGGGATGGCCGAGCGTCTGCAGGCAGCATGCTCATGAAGCAGAACTGGCAGGCGTTCACGCAGGTGCGGATGCCATCGAAGAGCACGTCGGTGAAGTCGATGCCCCAATCCTCACCGGGCTCTCGCCAGAGCTCGCAGGCGTAGGTGCCGCCGTCCCTCGGGTCGAAGACCTCAAGCTCGCACGAGGCGCCGTCTGCCTCCCAGCGCCAATCGATGAGGTCACGCAGACGGCGCCCGTTGACGGTCTCGATGCGCATGCCCGGCTCGATGCCCGCCTCCCAGGCGGGGCTCTCCTCCTCGACAGATTGCACCCAGGCACCAAGAGAGCGCTCGCGCGTGGAGGCGTAGTCTGCCCTGTCCCGCGCCATGGCTACTCCCCCACCATCGACTCTATGGCTTCCACGACAGCGCGGATCTGCGATGCCGGGGTAGAGGCGCCCGCTGTGACGCCCACGAGCCCAGCGTCAGCAAACCAGGAGGCCTTAAGCTCGTCGGCACCCTCGACGTGGTGCGTGCGCGGGCACACTGCCGCGGCAATCTCGGCCAAGCGCGTGGTGTTGGCCGAGTTGCGGCCGCCAATGACCACCATCACGTCGGCGCGCGTGGCAAGCTCGGCACAGGCACCCTGGTGACCCGAGGTTGCCTCGCAGATGGTGTTCACAACGCGAAGCTCCTCGGTGCGCGTGAGGAGGGCGGTGACAACCTCGGCAAGGCGCGCCGCAGACTGCGTAGTTTGCACCACAACGCCAGTCTTGCGCACGTGAGGCAAAGCGAGGGCCTCTTCGGCCGTTCCCACGACCACGGCCTTTGGCGCATGCGCAAGGGTCGCCGTCACCTCGGGATGGCCCGCCTCACCAACAATGACCACACGGTAGCCCTCAGCCGAGAGCTTCTCGGCAGCGCGATGGACCTTCTTCACAAAGGGGCAGGTAGCGTCGACCACAGACGAGCAGAGCTCGCGCGCCTCGGTCTCTTCGGCTGGCGTCACGCCGTGAGTGCGAAGGACAAGCGTGCAGCCGGCCGCCTCGCGGGGGTCGCTCACGACCAAGGCGCCGCGCTCGGCAAGGCTTGCCACCACACGCGGGTTATGGATGAGAGGACCAAGGGTGCGCACGCGAGACGTGCCCTCCGCAAGGGCGTCCTCAGTCATCTCGAGAGCGCGCTCGACGCCATAGCAGGCACCGGCCTCGCGGGCAACCTCCACCTTTACCAT
>CAJMLD010000253.1 GCA_905214175.1 uncultured bacterium | reverse complement strand
GAACAGGTGATGATTTATGATGGACGAGGCGCAAAACACCACGCCTCAGCAGATGAAGATGTTCCTCACCCGCATGGGCTTCTCGTCCAAGTTTGTGGTCACCGGCGACGCTTCGCAACGTGACCTTGTGGGCCCCGGCGGCCTCGACCAGGCGCGCGAGGTGCTCGCAGGGATCGACGGCATCGAGTTTGTGGACCTCGACCGCAATGACATCGTGAGAAACGCCCTGGTGGCGCGTATTGTTGACGCCTATGAGCGGGCTGCGGGAGAGCTTGGGGCCAAGGCGTCTGGAAAGGGGACCGGCCATGGCAAACGAGTATGACATCACGACCGACGAGGGCATGACCGCCCCCATAGCCGAGGACGAGATTCGTGCCGACCTCGACCGTGTGCTTGCCGAGGAGGGCGTGACCCGCGACTGCCTGGTGTCCGTCTCCATTGTTGGGGACGATCGCATCCGCGAGCTCAATGCCGAGTGGCGCGGGCGCGACACGGCGACGGACGTCATCTCGCTCGAGTGCGAGCGGCCGGACGACCCCGACCTCGCCCCGGGGGAGCCATGCGAGCTGGGCGACATCGTCCTTGCTCCCAGCTACATTGCCCGCCAGGCGGAGCACTTTGGCACCACGCCCGCCGACGAGTTCCGTCTGCTCCTCGTTCACGGCACTCTGCACCTTCTTGGCTATGACCATCTCGAGGACGATGAGGCCGAGGCCATGGAGGCGCGCGAGGACGCCCTGCTCGCCCTTCTCCCGCATGACGGCGCGTCGCAGCCCGTCACGCTCACCAGGCACCGCAAGGGGGTAGACGAGTGATTCCCGGGTCGAAGAACGACCACCCGTCGTTTCGCAAGAGCTTCCTCTTCGCCATCCAGGGCTTCAGGACGGCGGTGCGCACCGAGCGAAACATCAAGGTGATGATCGCTGGCGGCGTTGGCGCCATCGTGGCTGGGTTCATTGTGGGTCTCGACCCTCTAAGCTGGGCCATCGTACTCGTATGCTGCGGCGTCGTGATTTCGGCGGAGCTCCTCAACACAGCCGTCGAGACCGTGGTCGACCTGGTCTCGCCGGAGTTCCACCCGCTTGCTGGTCGGGCCAAGGACATTGCCGCGGCTGCCGTCTGGGTGCTTTCGGTGCTCGTGGCCGTGGTGGGCATCATTGTCTTCGCCAACGCGATCTTTTTCTAGAATGAGACAAAGGGACAGCCCCTTTGTCTCACCGAGGAGTGGCACGTGGAAAACAACAACGACAACGCAACTTTCAGAAGTGGCTTCGTGGCCCTCGTGGGAAGGCCCAACGTGGGCAAGTCCACCCTGGTCAACGCCTGCATGGGCGAGAAGGTCGCCATCACGAGTCCCGTGGCGCAGACCACCCGCAAGCGTCTGCGTGCCGTGGTGAACACCCCCAGCGCCCAGCTCGTGATCATCGACACGCCCGGCCTCCACAAGCCCAAGGACAGCCTTGGCAAGGAGCTCAACCAGGCTGCCCTCGCCGAGCTTGCCGACGCTGACGTGGTAGCCTTCCTCGTCGACGCGACAAAGCCCGTTGGCACCGGTGACGCCTGGGTTGCGCGTCATGTCGACGGCTCCGAGGCGGACTTCAAGCTTCTGGTGATAACCAAAGCCGACAAGGCCACGCCCGAGCAGGTCTCCTCCCAGCTCGCCGCCGCGCGCGAGCTCGCGCACTTCGACGACGAGCTGGTCATCTCCGCGCGCGAGGGGTTCAACGTCGACTCGTTCGTGAGGCTCGTCTCTGCCCATCTGCCCGAGGGGCCCAAGTGGTTCCCTGACGACATGGACACGGACGCCACGCCCGAGGACCTCGTCGCCGAGTTCGTGCGCGAGAAGCTCTTCCCCAACCTGCGCCAGGAGGTGCCGCACTCGATCGGTGTCATCTGCGACGACATCGAGTACGCGAAGGACGGACACGCCTCCGTTACGGCGACGGTGCTCGTGGAGCGCGAGGGCCAGAAGGGCATCGTGGTTGGCAAGGGCGGCTCGATGATCAAGCTCGTGGGCACCGAGGCCCGCCGGGACATCGAGCGTCTGCTTGGCTGCAAGGTCTACCTGGACCTCTCTGTGCGCGTGCAGTCCCAGTGGCGTCGCGATGCCAACGAGATCCGCCGCCTCGGCTACAGCGCCGAGGACTAGGGGAGCGAGAGGCCCATGGCAGGTCGGCGCACCCGCCGCACGCGTGGCATCGTGCTCGACCACGTCAAACTTGGCGAGCAGGACCTTATCGTGACGCTGCTCACGGCGGACGGCGCCCAGGCGCGAGCCGTCGCGAAGGGTGCGCGCAAGCCAGGCGGGCGCCTGGCGGCGCGTGTGGAGCTCTTCTCCGAAACGGACTTCCTCCTGGCTTCCGGGA
>CAJMLD010000252.1 GCA_905214175.1 uncultured bacterium | reverse complement strand
AATCCCATCCGGCACAACAAAAGCGGGTCCCGGTTTCCAGGGACCCGCGAACGCTCGTGGTGTCGGAGGCGGGACTTGAACCCGCACGACCTTTTAGTCAGTCACTAGCACCTCAAGCTAGCGCGTCTGCCAATTCCGCCACTCCGACGGGCGCCTTGAACGCGAGGAGTATCTTATCACACGCTCGCATGGTGGCAAGCGCGAATTGAAAGTTTTTCTCGTCAGACGAAAAATGCTTCGGGAATCACGCCGAGGAGAGCGACTCCAGAAGAGCGACTACCTTCGCGCCGACGCGGCAACAAAACGCCCCTCCGGCAACGAATGTGCCGGAGGGGCGAAACACTACTGTCGCGGCAAAGAGCGCGGTGCCGACAAGGTCTTTCCTACTTTGCCCAGCCGATGTTCTCGTTCGCCACGGTGAGGTACAGCGCGGGGCCGTAGTTGGCGAGGCCCTGCTTGGTCACGACAACGTCGGGGCCGGCGTACAGCGGCACGAAGCCGTAGGAGGCCAGGGCCTCCTTCTCGGCGGCGTTCAGGGCCTTCATCTGGTCGTCGTGGTTCTCGATCGAGATGATCTTGGCGAGCTCGGCGTCGAGGTCGGCGCTGCCGAGGTGCGTGAAGTTCGACGGAGAGTCGGAGCCGTAGATCTGCGGCCCGTTCCAGACCGACGTGAGCGTGGAGACCCAGCCGAAGAGGCAGATGTCCCACGAGCCGCTGGTGAGCGTGGTGGAGAACTCAGACGAGGGCTTGGCGTCCTGGTCGATCTTGATGCCGGCGTCCTTGGCCATCTTGATGATGGCGGCAGCGCGGTTCTTCACCGTGTTGGAGTCGCCGAACGTGGTGAAGGAGAAGGCGACCTCAGTGCCGTCCTTGGCGTAGTAGCCGTCGTCGTCGAGCGCGTAGCCAGCGTCCTCGAGGGTCTTCTTTGCCGCAGCGGTGCGCTCGTCGGCAGTGGTGAGGCTGGTGACGTCATCCGGCATGTTGTTCTCGTAGCCGTCGGCCCAGACGGGGGTGAGCAGCGAGCCCGGTACGTCCTCCTCCCAGTTCACGCCCTGGAACACAACGGAGCGCAGCGTGGGGATGTCGAGGCACTGCACGAAGGCCTTACGCACCGCAATGTCGGCGAGCACGCCACGCGTGGAGTTAATCTCGATGTTGGCAATGGAGAGGCTGTTGGCGCGACGAATCTCGGCGTTGTCCATGCTGGAGAAGTTGGAGAGCATCTCCTGGGAACCGCTCTGGGCCGTGCCGGTCGCGTCAATCTCGCCGTTCTTGAAGGCGTTGAAGAGCGCCTGGGAGTCCATCTGCTTGTAGGTGACAGACTCGAGCTTGGGAGCGTCGCCCCACCAGTTGGGGTTGGGGACAAAAGTGACCTGCGTGGTGTCGAAGGAGTCCACGGTATAGGGACCATAGCCCCACTCAGCGGCGTGGGGGTTGTTGTTCCAGCCGTTGTTGAAGACCTCGGGGTCGGCGGCATCGGGGTGAATGACCAGGTTGAAGAGGGCCTCGGCAGGAAAGACCGGCTGGGAGGTGGTGATAACAACCTGCTTGTCCGACTCGCCCTTCTCGACGGACTCGATGCGGTCGTAACCGTCGGTGGCGGCGGGGGTGTAGTCGGGGTTGGTACCGTTCATGACGGTCCACACGGCCTGGAAGGCACGGTAGTCGATGGGGGTGCCGTCGTTGAACTTGGCGTCGGGGTTGAGGTCGAGGGTCAGGACTTGCTTGCCGCCCTCATCGGTGGTCTCGGCCTTGGTCACGAAGTTCGGGTTGGGCTCGAACTTGGAGCCGGTGGCGTCAGAGTTGAAGAGGTTGGTGGGCATGTACCAGTCCCACATGTTGTGCATCTCTTGCGTGTTGCCCTCGATGGAGAGGTAGTTCCAGTTGGGGCCAATCTCGCCGGCGGGAAGGGTGAGGGTGCCGCCGTCCTGGATCTGGTCGCGGTCGAGCGGGTTGTTGTAGACCTTGCCCTTCTCGGGAAGCGGCAGCTGGTCAAGCGGCGTGGTTGCGGGCGAGCCGTTCTGGGGCTCGGTGCCGGTGACGTCAGTGCTGTTGGCGGTACCGGTGGCATTGGCGTTGTCACTGGACGTAGAGTCGGACCCGCATGCCGCGAGGCCCAGACCGGCCAGCGCGACGGCGCTGCCGCTCATGCCCAGGAAGGCACGACGCGAAAGGTTGGAAACAGACATGTTCTCTCCCGTTCTCTCGGATGATACCGGTTCGTAATGAACCATTAAAGATGGTATCAGACTGGCATTAGGTAATGAAATCACATCGTTATTGAATCGTGTTTAGAAATCGATACGTAATGATTTGGACACAAATTGTACGGTTGCCCAAGAGAAGCGGGCCCGGAGGTACGGGCCCG
>CAJMLD010000251.1 GCA_905214175.1 uncultured bacterium | reverse complement strand
CCGATTACGAGGCTGCCGGTGTGGTAACCAAGCTCCCGGATGGGAGATATGCACCCACGAGCGCGTTCTATTTGTCGCACAATGGTCTGGCTGGGGCCAAGGCGTCCCCGGCGGGACAGAAGGAGGAGCATGCAGCAGACAGTTGACGTGGTGGGGGCGGGCCTTGCGGGAAGCGAGTGCGCGCTGCAACTTGCCGACAGGGGCGTGAGGGTCCGGCTTCACGAGCAGAGGCCCGTGCGGATGTCACCTGCGCATCATACCGATCGGTTTGCCGAGCTCGTGTGTTCCAACTCCCTCAAGTCCACCAAGCCGGAGACGGCGGCCGGCGTCCTCAAGTGGGAGCTTGATACCATGGGTTGCCACCTTCTGTCTATCGCACGTGATTGCTCCGTGCCTGCCGGAGGTGCGCTAGCCGTCGATCGGGAGAGGTTCTCGAGCGCCGTGACTGAGGCGGTCTCTTCGCACCCGCTTGTCGAGGTTGTTCACGAGGAGGTCACGCAGATCCCGGATGGCCCAGCGGTTATCGCCGCCGGCCCGCTCTGCTCGGATGCACTCTTTCAGGCAATCTCGAAGGCCGTGGGAGAGGGGTCCATGTCGTTCTTTGACGCTGCGGCTCCCATAGTTTCGGCCGAGAGCATCGACCGTTCCATCGCCTTCCCGCAGTCTCGCTACGAGGAAAACGGTGCGGGTGACTACCTCAATTGCCCCCTGGAGCGAGATGAGTACGACGCGTTCATGGATGCACTTCTCTCCGCCGAGCGCGTCATTTCGCGCGACTTCGAGCAGGCGGACCTCTTCTGTGCCTGCCAGCCCATCGAGGAAGTGGCCCGCACGGGGCATGACTCGATTCGCTTTGGGGCACTCAAGCCCGTGGGCCTTACCGACCCAAGGACGGGCCGGCGACCTTGGGCGGCGGTGCAGCTGCGTGCCGAGAATGCCCAACGTACTGCTTACAACCTTGTGGGTTTCCAGACCAACCTCACGTGGCCCGAGCAACGACGCGTCTTCAGGATGATTCCCGGCCTTGCCGAGGCTGAGTTTCTCCGCTACGGCGTCATGCACAGGAACTCGTTTGTGGACTCGCCGCACGCGCTCGACGCTACGTTTGCCATCCCCGGTACCCAAGTTCGTCTCGCGGGCCAGATAACAGGCACCGAGGGCTACGTCGAGGCCATTGCGTCTGGGCTTCTCGCCGCCCTCAACACCTATGCAGAGCTCGCCGACCTCCCATACCCGGAGCTTCCGCAGACCGGTGCGTTGGGATCGCTTGTCGCCTATGCGACCAATCCGACAACTGTGGGGTACCAGCCCATGCACGTGAACTTTGGTCTCGTCCCGCCGCTGGAGGACGCCCCAAGAAGGAAGGATGATCGGCGCCGTCGCATGGCGGAGCGCGCCCGAGCCGATATGGCCTCGTTTGTGGGGGAGAGGCCGGACCTCTTTCCAATAGCAGGGCAGGAATCCGTCTCATGAGCGTGCGGCGTGAAGGCGAGAAGGGCTCATCGCACTCGAAGGCCGCTGCTCCCCTTGGCTCGCACGTGCGGCCTGACGAGCGCCGCGCCTTTCTCGCGTACCTCGGGCAAGTCCGTGGGCTTTCCGAGAACACCGTGAGGGCCTATCGGGCAGACCTGGCGTCTTTCGCCTCGTGGGCCGAGCGCATGCACGTGGACCCCCTTCGGGCAACCCACCGTGAACTTCGCGGCTTTCTCGCTGACCTCGGGCGTTCGGGCTACACGGTGCGAACGGTTGACCGTCGGCTCTCGGCCGTCCGTGACTTCTACGGGTGGATGCTCCGGGAGGGGATTTGTTCGGTGGATCCTGCGGCCGCACTGGCCACACCCAAGGGCCCTCGCCGCCTCCCCAAGACCATGTCCGACGAGGACGTGCAGAAGCTTCTTGCCACGTGCGACACGACCGAGCCAACTGGAATACGGGACCGTGCGTTCCTGGAGCTTCTCTATGCCTCCGGCGCCCGTATCTCCGAAGTCTCGCGTCTTGACGTGAGCTCGGTCGACTTTGGCAGGTGCCAGGCAACGCTCTTTGGAAAAGGTTCTAAGGAGCGGATTGTTCCCCTCTATGAGGTGGCACTCGAGTGGGTGAGGCGATATCTCGACGAGGCTCGCCCGGAACTTGCGTCAAAAGCCAAGGGGGGAGAGGGGGAGGGCCTGGATGGCGCGCTCTTCCTCTCCACTCGAGGGCGTCGTATGAGCGCCGCCGCTCTCCGCACCGTCTTCGAGAGCCATGTCCGCCTTGCAAGGATCGACCCCACGCTCACGCCGCACGCCATGCGACACACTTATGCCACCGAGCTCGTCTCGGGAGGCGCCGACCTTCGAAGCGTGCAGGAGCTCTTAGGCCACGAGAGTCTCTCGACCACACAGGTC
>CAJMLD010000250.1 GCA_905214175.1 uncultured bacterium | reverse complement strand
CATTACAACTTCCACCCCGCAAGCATCTTCATGGGGGACTCCGGCTCGCTGACGCTGGGATTTGCGCTTGGTACCATCTCGCTTCTCTCGGTGACGAGAATCGCTGGTCTCACCACGATAATCGTGCCGCTGGTGATTGCGGGGATCCCCATCATCGACACGTTCTCCGCGATTGTCCGGCGCACGCGCGCACATGTGAGCGTGGGACGAGCGGATCGTGGACACATCCACCACCGTCTGCTTGCCGAGGGTTTTGACCAGAAGCAGGCGGTGCTTGTGGTATACGCGTGGACCGCGCTACTCTGTGGCGGCGCGCTTGTCATGACACAGGTCACCACGATTCCGCGCATCTGCATTTTCCTCGTGCTTCTGGCTGTATCCGGAGCGTTTGCCAAGCATCTACACCTTTTCGAGCCCGTCCTGCGCCACCACAAGGACCCCCATACCGGAGACGACGAGCTTGTGGGCCCAGATGACCCGGCTTTTGCCGAGGAGGCCGAGAAGGCCCGTGAGAAGCGCGAGGAGCGACGCGAAGAGCTTCTCGGCATACGGCCCGAGGGCAAGGACAAAGACTCCACCGAGAAGCACGAATAGCCCCGCGGGATTGAGTTCCCCGGCAACGGGATTCCATTCCCCGGCAATGGGATTCCATTGCCGGGGAGGAAAATCCCGTCCGGAAAAAGGCGGCACCGGGAAACCCGATGCCGCCATAGGTGAAGCTCTGAATTGGCTGTCGTACTACTCCGCGTCAGCAAGAGCCTTCTTGGCAACGGCTGCAAGATCGGCGAAGGCCTTCTCGTCGCTGTAGGCGATCTCGGCGAGGACCTTGCGGTCCAGCTCGACGCCAGCGAGCTTAAGGCCGTGCATGAAGGTGCTGTAGGAGAGGTCGTTCATGCGGGCCGCAGCGTTGATGCGCTGAATCCACAGGCTGCGGAAGTCGCGCTTCTTGTTGCGACGGTCACGGTACTGGTACTGGCCGGAGTGCTGGGCCTGCTCCTTCATGCCGCGGAAGGTGCGGGAGGAAGTTCCGTAATAGCCCTTGGTACGCTCGACCAGGGTCTGACGCTTCTTACGGCCGGCGACTGCGCGCTTGACTCGAGACATATCTAATCAACTCCTCGTTGAGGGAAAATCGGGACGCGCGAAGCGCCTACTTGGAACCCATGCGCTGGGAGACAACCTTCACGTCACTGGGGGCGAGCTCGGCCTCCTTGCGGAAGTTGCGGATGCGCTTCTGGGACTTCTTGGACAGGATGTGGCTCTTGAAGGCCTTGGCGCGCATGATCTTGCCGGTACCGGTGCGACGGAAGCGCTTTGCCGTACCCTTGTGCGTCTTCATCTTGGGCATGTTACTTCTCCTTCTTCTCGCTCGTGTCTTCGTCGCCCTCGGGCGTCACATCGAACGCGCCCTTAATGGGGGCGATGAGCATGTGCATGTTGCGACCCTCCATGAGGGGCTGCTGCTCGACGGTGGCCCAGGGCTTGAGATCCTCGGCAAGACGGTCGAGCACGATGCGTCCCTGCTCGGGGTGAGCCATCTCACGACCGCGGAACATAATCGTGATCTTGACCTTTGCCCCCTTCTTGAGGAAGCGCATCACGTGGGCCTTCTTGGTCTCGTAATCGCCCACGTCGATCTTGGGACGGAACTTCATCTCCTTGACCTCGACGCGCGCCTGGTTCTTGCGCGCAGCCTTGGCCTTGCGATCCTGCTCGTACTTGTACTTGCTGTAGTCGAGCACCTTGCACACCGGAGGGTTCGCGTTAGGCGCGATCTCCACGAGGTCAAGCCCCTGCTCCTGCGCAATGCGCAGCGCGTCACGCACGCCAAACAGGCCCAGCTGCGAGCCGTCGACGCCGATGAGGCGGCACGTGCGTGAGGTGATTTCCCCGTTGACGCGAGGACCATCGTTCCTGGCTATCTCTCTACACCTTCCTCTCTCTGCGACGCCTGGCGCCGCGATAAAAAAATAACTCCCGATGACACACAGCCGTCGGGAGACAAGGCCCACCCATGCCTGGGTGGTGAGAAATCTTTGTCTGACCAGACAGCTGCCGCGTGGGCGCCGTTCAGGTGGGGGCGAGAAGCCCCGCTTAGCATGTTCACGCATGGGACATAGTACCGCAGCGTTACGGCCGGCGCAACGTTCATTTTGCGAGACGAGCGCCTCCATCGAGACAACACGCCGCCGAGAAGCGCGATGGTACCGAGCGCATCTGGTGCCCGAGGTGGGGGTCGAACCCACACGAGGTTTCCCTCAGAGGTTTTTGAGACCTCCGCGTCTGCCATTCCGCCACTCGGGCGCGCTTTGCGCATCTGTGAACTATACCAGATGTGGCGACGAGGACCAGGCGCATACGAAGTCGCAGCGAAAAGTGGCCCTTTGGCTTCGGCGCCGCGCCGGCCACCTCCCGCGCTCGGGG
>CAJMLD010000249.1 GCA_905214175.1 uncultured bacterium | reverse complement strand
GGTAGTCGGACAGGGTAGCATGACATGCTTGCACTTTTCTGACATTCTTCGAACCGCTCGCAGACAGACAGCTGTCACGGTTTTAGAAATAGCCAGCTAGATAGGAGCATTTTTTCATGCCAGTACCAACGAAAACCGCGAGGTCGAAATGGGACGTAATTCAAGGGCACACGTTGCGATGACTTCATATTAGAACTCTTGTACTACTCATGGGTGCGGTGTAGACTTGAGTGGAACACTAGTTCTGTTACCGCGTCATACCGGGAGGTGCCATGGACAAACTCACCAAGCTGGGAATTCTCGCCGAGGCCGCGCGCTTTGACGCGGCGTGCACCTCGTCTGGTGTCACGCGGGGGCCGCGCGAGGGCATGGTGGGCGATGCCTGCGCGAGCGGATTGTGTCATTCCTTCTCGGCAGACGGGCGCTGCATCACGCTGCTCAAGGTTCTCATGTCCAACGCGTGCAGCTTCGACTGCGCCTACTGCGTAAACCGCCGTGGCGCCAGCTGTCCCAGAGCCACATTCGAGCCACGGGAGCTCGCAGAGCTCACCGTGGACTTCTACAAGCGCAACTACATCGAGGGGCTGTTCCTCTCCTCGGCAGTCCTGGGCAACCCGGATAACACCACCGAGCGCATGATTGCCTGCCTGGAAGCGCTTCGGGGAGAGTTCCGCTTCAACGGATACGTCCATGCCAAGGTGATTCCAGGTACCTCCTCAGAGCTTGTCGACCGGCTGGGGCGCCTTGCTGACAGGCTCTCCGTGAACCTTGAGCTTCCCAGCAGGGCCTCGCTTACGGCGCTCTGCCCAGACAAGGACGCCTCCTCAGTCATGGCACCCATGGCACAGATTGCCGCCACAAGACACGAGGAGGAACAGCGTCTGCTCGACTCCCCCGCCGGCAAAAGGGCTTTGGCGAGAAGGAGCGGACGGCCGTCCAGCCATGTTTCCGAGGGGATGCAGGTCACCTCGGTTGGGGCACGCTATACGCTCGGCCGGCCCACGAGTGCCGTTCCCAATGCGCTCCGCAAGTTTGTGCCGGCAGGCCAGTCCACGCAGCTCATCATTGGGGCCACCCCCGAGGATGACAACCACATCCTGCAACTCTCGAAGTCCCTGTATGACCACTACGGCCTCAAGCGCATCTTCTTCTCGGCATACATGCCCATGATCGAGGATAGCCGCCTGCCAGACCGCGAGACACCCGTGCCCCTTCGGCGCGAGCACCGCCTCTACCAGGCGGACTGGCTCATGCGCTACTACGCATTCACGCCAGATGAGCTGGCAACGCCCAGCCGTCCCTGGCTCGACCTCGACGTTGATCCAAAGCTTGCCTGGGCACTTGCCCACATGGAGCGTTTCCCCATTGAGGTCATGGACGCTTCGCTCGAGATGCTGCTCCGCGTGCCTGGCATTGGCCCGGTTGGGGCAAGGCGCATACTGGCCGCTCGGCGCACAAGGCGGCTTTGCGTGGATGACCTGCAAGGGCTTGGCATTGCATTCAAGCGGGCACGCTACTTCGTGACGTGCGGCGGCAAGCGAGACCCAGCAGCGCCGCTCGACGCGGACCTCATCCGGAGAAAGGTGGTGAGCGATGCCGCAGGGAGCAAGTACAACTCAGCCAGACGACAAGCAGAGGGACAGCTTAGCCTGTTCTAGCCTGCGCACGCCCGCCACAAAGGGCAATGTCGTAGAACGCGCGATGGCAGAGGCTTCCTCCGTGCTCGCGTGCGGCGAGGCCGTTGTTGTGTGCTGCGAACGTACCGCAGAATCCGTGCTTGCCGCCATTGGAGTCACGTATCTCTCACACGCGGACCCCCATCGAGTTAGGCTTGTCGCCACAGACGAGGCACAGGCGCGCATTGGCGAGAAAGTCATTGCCCTTGGAGATGAGGACGATGGCTCCGTTGTGGCGCTGGCAAAACGGGTGTATGCGGGCTTCGAAAGGAGCTGTGGCACCACTTGCGCACGTCGCGTTGTTCTCGCCTGCGCGGCAGACGAGAGCGGTATGCCGGAGGCAGTTCATCGCTACCTGCGGCTTGGCTTCACGGAAGGAAAGCGTCTCTACGAGGATGTCGGCGCACCAGAGGCGCTGGCCTTTGCCAAGTTGGTACAGCGCGTCTCCTCGGAGTGCGAGCACACGCGCCAGTTTGTGCGTTTTGCTCGTCTCCCGGACGGAACCTTCGTCTCGGTCTTCGAGCCCAATGAGAACACGTTGCCACTTGTCTGCCGTCACTTTGCCAGGCGCATGAAGGAGGACCGCTTTGTAATTGTCGACCCGCGTCACCTCGTTGCCATCTTCCACGAGCCAGGGGACGCCAGCTGTACCGTGGTGGGTCTCGATGGGGAGACCGCTGCTATGCTTGCCTCGCGCGTGGACGAGACGGACGAGCGCGAGCGTCTGGTCCAAGCCCTGTGGCAGCGCTTCTATCG
>CAJMLD010000248.1 GCA_905214175.1 uncultured bacterium | reverse complement strand
AAATTCGAAGATTGTTGAACATTCAGCTTACCTTTGGCATACTGAAGCCTAACAAAAGGTGTTCTATGCCGGAGGTTCTATGGCGCTCTCCAAAAGTATGCTCAAGGTCCTTGTCGTCCTTGCAAAGTCAGAAACCCGCATGACCCAGCGCGAGCTGAGCAGTGCCTCTGGCCTCTCTCTTGGGACCGTGAACGCTGTTCTGCACGATGCAATGGATGCCGGGCTTGTCGAGGACGGCATGCTTACCATCGACGGCCTCAAGTCCCTCAAACCCTACGAGGTAGGCAATGCCATCATCATGGCCGCTGGCCTCTCCTCTCGCCTTGCCCCTATCTCCTATGAGAAGCCCAAGGGTCTCCTCCGTGTTCGTGGCGAAGTACTCATCGAGCGTCAAATTCGCCAACTCCAGGAAGCCGGCGTCACTGACATCACCGTCGTGGTGGGCTACAAGAAGGAGTACTTCTTCTACCTGGCAAGCAAGTTTGGCGTTCACATCAAGGTAAACCCGCAGTATGCCACCAGGAACAACAGCTACACCCTCTGGCTCGTGCGCGATCGCCTTGACAACACCTACGTCTGCTCGTCAGATGACTACTTTGAGAAGAACCCCTTCGAGCACTACGTCTACGAGGCCTACTACGCCACGCAGTACGTGAGCGGCCCAACAGAGGAGTGGTGCGTGACCACGGGTCCCGGAGACCGCATCACCCGGATTAACGTTGGGGGCGCAGACGCCTGGACAATGCTCGGCCACGCCTACTTTGACCGTGCGTTCTCCAACGGCTTCGTTCCCCTGCTCGACGATGCCGTGCGCAGGCCAGAGCTGGCCGACAGGCTCTGGGAGGACATATTCCGCGCCCATACAGACGAGCTACACATGGTCGCCCGCCACTACCGTGACGCCTTCATCCACGAATTTGACACCCTCGACCAGGTAAGCGGCTTTGATCCCGCGTTCATCGAGAATGTCGACTCAAACATCTTTGACAACATTGTCTCGGTCCTGGGATGCGAGAAGTCCCAGATTCATGGCTTCTATCCGCTCAAGCAGGGCCTCACCAACCTCTCGTGCCACTTCTCCGTGGGTGAGGGCGCTGACGAGCGCGAGTACGTCTACCGGCATCCTGGTGTTGGCACCGAGAATATGGTCGACCGCGCTGCGGAAGAGGCGGGCCTTCGCCTTGCGCGCGAGCTTGGTATCGACAACACCTTCATCTACGAGGACCAGCGGCAAGGCTGGAAGATCTCGCGCTTTGTGTCCAATGCCCGCCCGCTCGACCCACATGACCCTGAGCAGCTCAAGCGTGCCATGCAGATGTGCCGTAGGCTCCACGAGAGCAAGGCCACGCTTAATCGCAGCTTTGACTTTGTCGAGGAGGGGCTTGGTTACGAGAAGCTCCTGACCAAGCGTGGCCCCGTTGAGATTCCAGGCTACGAGGAGCTCAAGGAGAAGGTGCTGCGGCTCAAGAGCCTGTCTGAGCGCGATGGCTTCTCTCGCTGCGTCTCGCACAATGACTTCTTCTACCTCAACTTCCTCATCGACGAGCAGGACGAGTACAGCCTCATCGACTGGGAGTACGCGGGCATGTCGGACGAGGCGAGTGACTTTGGCACCTTTACCGTGTGCTGCGAGCTCTCCGACAAAGAGGCCGAGGATGCCCTGTGCTTCTACTTTGGTCACCGTCCCACCTCGCTTGAGCGGCGTCACTTCTGGAGCTACGTGGTCTTCGCCGGCTGGTGCTGGTACGTATGGTCGCTCGAGAAGGAGGCAGAGGGCGATAACGTGGGCGAATGGCTCCTCATCTACTACCGCTATGCGCAGGACAACGTCGACCGCGTGCTTTCCTGGTACGAGGAGGGAGAGTCCAGCAGCGAGCGAGAGACGTCGTAGCTATCGCCCCCTGGAAGACTGTCCTCCTTGGCTGTTGATCCAAATTTGAATACGTCGTTCATGCAGCTGAATACATGCGTGTAATATGAACACGACAACACTCTTACAGAGCGTTGACGTGTTCATGACAAACGTTTGGCGGTGTGCGCATGGCCCGACGAACAAAAAAAGACGCCTCGCGGGAGTTTCTCGCAGAGGCTTCTTTGAACGTTCCGGTGACGTTGCCGCTCGCTTTCCCACGTGTCCGTTGGAGGTAACACAGCAATGACCCACAAGGAGTTTCTCGTCCTCTCGACCATCGCTACGGCATCGGCCCCGCTCACCCAGCGTGCGCTGGCTGCGGAAACCGACATGTCCGTGGGGAGCGTCAACGAAGCAATCTCGCATCTCTCGGACCTTGGCCTCATTGCGGACAGAAGGGTTACCGACGACGGCCTTGACGCGCTGGAACCCTATCGCGTGAAGCGTGCGGTGCTCATTGCGGCCGGCTTTGGCTCCCGTATGGTCCCCATTACGCTCAACACCCCCAAGCCGCTCGTTCGCG
>CAJMLD010000247.1 GCA_905214175.1 uncultured bacterium | reverse complement strand
CTGGACATGAAGGCTGCGGCGCTGGTTCCCGAGGGCGGCGTTGTGCACGCCCCACACGCCGCAGATGACGAGCTCGATGAGGAGGATGACCTCGCGGGCCTCTCGCCCGACGAGGCGCGCGAGGTGCTCATTGCCCGCCTCATTACGTACAAGCAGTTCAGAAATGCCGGAGCCGCGCTCGGTAGCCGCATGGAGGCCGAGTCTCGCATGGTGCCGCGCACCGTGGGGCCTGACCCGGAGTTCCTGGGCCTCATGCCCGACTACCTCGAGGGTATCACGCTGCGCAGCCTTGCCGTCATCTGTGCTGACATCGATGCGCCCCGCGAGACCTTCCTCCTCGAGTCCGAGCACATCGCGCCCAAGCGCCTTCCCATTGCGCTCACGGTTGCCTCGGTCGACCGCCTGGCACGCTCGCGCGGGCACCTCACGTTCTCGGAGCTCCTCGACGGCTCCAGCGAGCCTGAGGTCGTGGTAGCAAACTTCCTGGCCGTGCTCGACCTCTACCACAGGGACAAGTTGCGCATGCACCAGGAGCGCAACTTTGGCGAGATCGAGCTCGACCACGTGGAGGGGGCTACGCCCTACGAGATGGACGACTCGGTTCTCTATGAGCTCGACGAGCAGGGCGTGGACGAGCAGGACCTGGAAGAGCTGGGCTTTGGAGACGTCCTTGGCTCAGATGACGGCGCGGCCATGGCACAAGACGGTACGGGAGAGGATGCGTGATGGCAGATCTGGAGAGGCTTGAGAACGACTCGCTCAAGGGGCTTCTGGAGGCGCTCCTCCTCGTGTCCGACGACTCCGTATCCGCGACGGACCTGGCGAAGGCCACGGGTGCGGCACCGGGCGACGTGGCCTCGGCTCTTGCCGAGCTCTCGGCCGAGTATGCCGACGCCAACCGAGGCTTCCAACTGCGCGAGGTCGCAGGCGGGTGGCGCCTCTTCACGCACCCGGCCTCCCATGACCATGTTGCTGCCTACGTGCTCTCGTGGGACCAGCGGCGCCTCTCGCAGGCGGCGCTGGAGACGCTTGCCGTCATTGCCTACCACCAGCCAGTCTCGCGCGAGGGCGTGCGCGCCATCCGCGGGGTGAACTCCGATGGCGTCATTGCGTCTCTGCGCGAGAAGGGCCTGGTGCGCGAGGTGGGCCATGACAGCGAGCATGGGCAGGCGGTCCTCTTTGGCACCACGCGCGCCTTCCTCGAGCGCTTTGGCCTGAGGAGCATTCGCGACCTTCCGCCCCTCGAGGACTTCGCGCCAGACGAGCAGTCCAAGCAGTTCATCCGTGAGCGGCTCTCGGGCCGTTCTCTCCGGTCCACGCTCGAGGAGACCTCGGACGACATCGATGACGAGCGGGACCTCCTGGGGGATGGCTCGGGGGAGTCAGAAGACTCCGACGCCGCTGCGGCTGGTGATGAAGACGATGAGTGATCCCGTGCGCGAGGATGGGCTCTACCCTATGCGGCTTCAGCGCTTCCTGGCCCGCGCGGGCGTGGCGAGCAGGCGCGGTGCCGAGCGGCTCATGACCGCCGGCCGCGTTCGCGTGAACGGGGAGGTCGTGACTGAGCTCGGCAGCAAGGTCGACCCCGCGAGCGACGTGGTGAGCGTCGACGGCATCGAGTGCCACATCCTCGAGCGCCCCTGCTACCTCATGCTCTACAAGCCCTCGGGCTACGTCACCACGATGAGCGACCCCCAGGGAAGACACACCGTGGCAGAGCTCGTGCCCACAGATCGCTTCCCCGGGCTCTTTCCCGTGGGGCGTCTCGACATGGATACCACGGGCCTGCTGCTCTTCACCACCAACGGTAACGTGGGCCAGGACCTTCTCCATCCCTCGCGTCACGTCGAGAAGCACTACGTTGCCCTGGTCTCGGGCACGCCCTCGGCGCATGAGCTCGATCGTCTGAGGCATGGGGTCCTGCTCGAGGATGGACCGGCGTCTCCCGCTGGCGCGGAGCTCCTCCGAAAGGCCGATCCGCTCTTCTCTGTTGTTGCTCCGCGCGGTGCGGGGCGCACAGGCGGGGGAGAGCCCAACGCCGTGGTGGGGCTTACCATCCACGAGGGAAGAAAGCACCAGGTCAAGAAGATGATGCAGGCAGTGGGGCACAAGGTTTTGCGACTGCATCGCGATTCGTTTGGGCCGCTCTCGCTCACGGGGGTCGAAGAGGGGTCTTGGCGCGAGCTCACCTCTTCCGAGGTGGCCGCGATAGAGGCTTTGTCCGCCGGCGATGCTGGCGATCAGAGGGAGGACGACTAGCGTGGACTTTGGCATGAGGCAGCGGATTCTCGTGATGAGACACCCCGAGACGCCTGCGAACACCGAGCACTTCTTCTCGGGGAGGAGCGACGTCCCCCTCACGGCTCGTGGCGCACAGCCGCGCGAGCTTGGCGTGGACCCCCTCGTTGCCTTTGCGCCCGAGCGCATCTGGTGCTCTCCGCTCTCGCGCTGCC
>CAJMLD010000246.1 GCA_905214175.1 uncultured bacterium | reverse complement strand
ATACGTATGCAAATGCAAGAATAAAAGCAAGAAGGAAGTTGTGCAGTGATCAACGTAATTGGCCTCGGCTATATAGGACTCCCCACGGCGCTCATGTTCGCGGCGCACGGGGTGGAGGTCGTCGGCACGGACTGCGACGCGGAGCTCGTGGCCACCTTGAACGCCGGGAGGACCACGTTCAAGGAGGAGGGGCTCGACGAGCTCTTCGGGCGGGCCGTCGCGGCCGGCGCCAGGTTCTCGACCGAGTACCAGGAGTGCGGCACCTACATCGTGAGCGTGCCCACCCCCTACGACAAGGCCACCAAGAGGATAGACCCCTCCTACGTCGTCGATGCGGTGGGGTCGGTCCTGGACGTGGCCCCGGAGGGCGCGGTCGTGGTGATCGAGTCGACGGTCTCTCCCGGCGCGATCGACCGCTACGTGCGCCCGGCGCTCGCGGGGCGCGGCCGAGGGGACGTCAAGCTCGCCCACGCCCCCGAGCGCATCATCCCAGGGGACATGGTGGGGGAGCTCCTGCGCAACAACCGCACCGTCGGCGCCGACGACCCGGAGACGGGCGAGCTCGTGAAGTCGCTCTACGCCTCGTTCTGCCGGGGCGAGATCGCCGTCACCGACATCCGCACCGCCGAGATGACCAAGGTCGTGGAGAACACCTTCCGCGACGTCAACATCGCCTTCGCCAACGAGCTCGCCAAGATCTGCCGCTCCGACGGCATGGACGTGCGCGAGATCATCCGCATCGCCAACAAGCACCCGAGGGTGGGCATCCTCTCGCCGGGGCCGGGGGTCGGCGGCCACTGCATCAGCGTGGATCCCTGGTTCCTCGTGGGCGACTATCCCGAGCTCGCCCGGCTCATCAGGAACGCCCGCGAGACGAACGACTCCATGCCCGAGTTCGTGCTCGCCCGCGCGAGCGAGGTCATGCGTGAGAGCGGGATAACGGATTCCTCGAAGGTCGGCATCTACGGACTCGCCTACAAGGAGGACGTCGACGACGTGCGCGAGTCCCCGACCCTGCAGATGCTCGAGAGCATGGGCAGACACCTCGCGGGCTCGCCTTGCAAGGTGTACGACCCCTGGGTCGAGCGCGACGTCGTCCCCAACCAGGTCCACTCCATGGAGGAGTTCCTCGAGGGCCTTGAGATGGTGGTCGTGATGGTGGGGCACTCCGAGGTCAAGGGCCGGCCCGAGGCGTTCGGCGACCGCGTCCTGCTCGACACGCGCGACGTGATGGGCTCCGGCGAGAACGTGCACAAGCTTTGACCGTTCCAAAAAGGTTCGCCTACTCCTTGAAAAGAGAATGTTAATCATGAAGAAGGTCATGCTCGTCTTTGGCACGCGACCGGAGGCCATCAAGATGTGCCCGCTCGTCAACGAGCTCAAGTCGCGTTCCGACGATTTCGAGGCCGTCGTGTGCGTCACCGGCCAGCACCGCGAGATGCTCGACCAGGTGCTCGACGCATTCGGCGTGGTTCCTGACCACGACCTCCACGTCATGAGGCCCGGCCAGACGCTCTTCGATGTCACCTGCGACGTGCTGCTCAAGATGAGGGCGGTTCTGGAGTCGGAGGAGCCCGACGCGGTGCTCGTTCACGGCGACACCACCACGTCCTTCGCGGCGGCGATCGCGTGCTTCTACCTGAGGATACCCGTGGGGCACGTCGAGGCGGGCCTTCGCACCCGGGACCTCTACAGCCCCTGGCCTGAGGAGTTCAACCGCCAGGCGGTCGACGTGGTGTCCCGCTGGTACTTCGCGCCCACGGAGGCCTCGCGGCGCAACCTCCTCGAGGAGGGCAAGCCCGCCGACCGCATCTGGGTTACGGGCAACACCGGCATCGACGCCCTGCGAACCACAGTGAGGGAGGGTTACTCCCATTCGGTTCTCGACTGGGCCGCAGGGTCTCGCCTCGTGCTCATCACGGCGCATCGCCGCGAGAACCTGGGTGCGCCCATGCGCTCCATGTTCCGCGCCATCCGGCGCGTGATGGAGGAGCGTCCCGACGTCAAGGCGGTCTATCCCGTTCATATGAACCCTCTTGTGCACGAGGCCGCCCACGCGGAGCTCGACGGCTTCGACCGCCTGCGGATGATCGAGCCCTTGGAGGTTCTCGATTTCCACAACCTGCTCGCGCGCTGCCATCTCGTCCTGACCGACTCGGGCGGCATCCAGGAGGAGGCCCCCTCGCTCGGCAAGCCCGTGCTCGTCATGCGCGATACCACCGAGCGTCCCGAGGGCGTGGAGGCTGGGACTTTGAAGCTTGTAGGTACCCAAGAAGACGCAATTTGCCGCGAATTCGATCGCCTGCTTTCCGACGAGAGGGTTTATTTGGCCATGAGCCATGCGTCTAACCCATACGGAGATGGTCATGCCAGCGCGCGGATAGCGGACGTGCTCGAAGGAAGGCGCGTATGAGGCTCAAGAAACGCTTCATGCTATCCTTGAAGAACAGCCTCAGGTTCCTTCC
>CAJMLD010000245.1 GCA_905214175.1 uncultured bacterium | reverse complement strand
GAGGACAGGCTCAAGATCGTTCCGCGTCGCGGGCAGTACATGCTCCTCGACACCACGGCGGGAAACCACGTGCATCACGTGGTCTTTGCCCTTCCTTCCAAGATGGGCAAGGGCGTGCTTGTCTCGCCGACCATCCATGGCAACCTCATCGTTGGGCCAACCGCGGAGGACATCGAGGACAAGGAAGGCACCGACACCACGGCGGCTGGCCTCGCCGAGGTGGCCGAGAAGTGCGGCATCACGGTGGCCAATGTTCCTCTCCGCGAGGTCATCACGTCCTTCTCGGGGCTGCGGGCGCACCGAGCCGAGCACGAGTTCCTTATCGGCGAGAACCCCTCGGTCCCGGGCTTTGTAGACTGCTCCGCCATCGAGTCGCCGGGCCTCACGGCGTCCCCCGCCATTGGCCGCATGGTCGCAGGCATCGTGCGTGACATCCTGGGGCTTGAGGAGAAGCCCTCTGGCGCATTTGTGGACACGCGCCGCGGCATCCCCAACCTGAACGACCTTTCCTTCGAGGAGTGGGGGAGGCTCTGCGAGGAGAACCCGCTCTACGGGAGGGTCATCTGCCGCTGCTGCCACGTGACCGAGGCCCAGATTGTCGATGCCATCCACCGGCCCGTGGGTGCGCGGTCGCTCGACGGCGTGAAGCGTCGGACAGGCGCCTGCATGGGCCGCTGCCAGGCAGGTTTCTGCACGCCCAAGATCATGGAGATTCTCTCGCGCGAGCTTCCCGAGGTCACCATGGAGAACGTCACCAAGTCCGGGCCGGGTTCCGCATTCATCGAGGGCCACGTGAAGGACACCATCACCAAGGAGGCCCGCGCATGAGCGACTACGACGTCATTGTCATCGGTGGAGGTCCTGCGGGCCTCGCTGCTGCCACGGCCGCTCGCGGCGAGGGCAAGCGTTCGGTCCTGGTGATCGAGCGCGACCAGAAGCTGGGTGGCATTCTCAACCAGTGCATTCACAACGGCTTTGGTCTCATCACCTTCAACGAAGAGCTCACTGGCCCCGAATACGCTGCGCGCTACGAAAAGCTTGCGCGCGAGGCGGGCGTGGAGTTCCTTCTCGACACCATGGTGCTGGACGTCTCGCCAGATCGCGTGGTGACCTGCGTGAGCGAGGCACGCGGCATGCAGCGCATCTCCGCCGGGGCCGTGGTGCTTGCCATGGGCTGTCGTGAACGGCCGAGAGGTGCGCTCAACATTCCGGGCTTCAGGCCAGCCGGCGTCTATACCGCAGGTACGGCTCAGCGCCTGGTTAACATCGAGGGACTCATGCCCGGGCGCGAGGTCGTGATCCTTGGGTCCGGCGACATTGGCCTCATCATGGCGCGGCGCATGACGCTTGAGGGCGCGCACGTTGCGTGTGTGGCGGAGCTCATGCCCTACTCGGGTGGGCTCAAGAGAAACATCGTCCAGTGCCTCGATGACTTTGGCATCCCCCTCCTGCTCTCCCACACGGTCACGCGCGTGGAGGGCAAGAGCCGCGTGGAGGCAGTTTGGATTGCCCGGGTGGACGAGAAGGGTCATCCCATCGCAGGAACCGAGAAGCGCTATCCGTGTGACACGCTGCTCCTCTCGGTGGGGCTTCTTCCCGAGAACGAGCTCTCGCGCGCGGCTGGCGTCGAGCTTTCGCGCGTGACGCGCGGCCCAGTTGTCAACGAGAGCCTCGAGACGAGCGTCCCTGGTATTTTTGCCTGCGGCAACGTCCTGCACGTGCACGATTTGGTGGACTACGTCTCTCAGGAGGCAACGGCTGCCGGAGCGGCGGCCGGCGAGTGGGCGGATGCCTGCGCGAAACATGGGGCCCACGAGGAGCAACCCGGCATCCCCGTTGTCGCCGAGGGCGGCGTGCGCTATACGGTCCCGCAGTCCATCGACCCCAACCGCATGCCCGAGAAGCTCACGGTCCGCTTCCGCGTTGGCGGCGTCTTTGAGGACAAGCGCATCTGCGTCTACCTGGGTGACGAGCGTGTCATTGCCAAGCGGCGGCCCATCCTCGTTCCCGGCGAGATGGAAGACGTCACGCTTAAGCGCGAGGACCTGCTCGCCAGGCCTGGACTTGAGAAGATCGTTGTCACACTCGAGGAGGCATAGGATGGAGACGAGGACGCTTACCTGCATTCGCTGCCCTCGAGGCTGCACTGTAAACGTAACCCTGGCGGATGACGGAACCATCGCGGATGTCACCGGAAACTCCTGCATGCGCGGCGACAAGTACGCCCGCGACGAGGTTACCCATCCCGTTCGCGTTGTCACCACCACGGTGCCGGTTGTTGGCTCGGCGACGGAGAAGATGGTCTCGGTCAAGACTGCAGGCGATGTGCCCAAGGACCGCGTTTTTGACGTGGTGCGTGCGGTCGCAGGCGTCACCGACACAGCGCCGGTTCGCATTGGTGACGTTATTCTCGCTAACGTTGCCGATACCGGCGTCGACATCGTGGCAACCAAGGATGCCTAGGCACTT
>CAJMLD010000244.1 GCA_905214175.1 uncultured bacterium | reverse complement strand
CGCAGAGCCTTGCACGCCTGGGTGCCTGAGTAGTCAAACTCGCAGGCCTGGCCAATGACGATGGGGCCAGAGCCAATGATGAGAATCTTCTTGATGTCGGTACGCTTAGGCAACTAGAAGCGCCTCCCCTCACGGACGTCGATGGCAAGGTAGTCCTCGCGTCCGTCCATGAGGCGCGAGAAGGACTCGAACATGTACGCCGAGTCGTTGGGGCCGGGCTTGGCCTCGGGGTGGTACTGCATCGAGAAGGCCGGCAGGTCGAGGAACTGGATGCCCTCGGGAGTGCCGTCGTTGAGGTTCACGTGGGTGAGGCGGATTCGGCCGTAGCGCTCGTTCATGACGACGGGGGCCACGTGCATGCGGCTCCAGGTGAGAAGGCTTTCTGGGTGCTCGGCGAGGCCACCGGAGAGCTCGGGGACAAGCGGGCCAAAGGTTGAGAAGACCGGGCCGTAGTTGTGGTTCTGCGCCGTGATCTCAACCTTGCCGGTGAGGAGGTTCATCACGGGCTCGTTGCCGCCATGGTGGCCATAGGGCAGCTTCTCCACGCGAGCACCAGCCGCAAGGGTGATCATCTGGTTGCCCAGGCAGATGCCAAAGACGGGAAGCTTGCCGAGGATGGCGCGGACGGTCTCGGGCACAAAGGGCACGGTGTCGGGGTCACCAGGACCGTTGGAGAAGAAGACGCCGTCGGGGTTCATGGCAAGGATCTTCTCGGCAGGCGTATCCCAAGGGACAACCGTAACCTCTATGCCCACCTCGGCCATGCGGCGCGCGATGCCAGCCTTCTCGCCACAGTCTACGGCCACGACGCGGTGATGTGTCTCACCCTGGGGCTTCACGACGTGCGGCTCCTTGGAGGAGACGTCGGCGACGTAGTTGTGCTCGGAGATGTGCGGGGACTCACGCACGCGGCGGACGAGGCTCTTGGGGTCGAGATCCGTAGTCGAGATGGCCGCACGCATGGCGCCGCCTTCGCGAATGGCCAGCGTGACGGAGCGCGTGTCCACGCCCTCGATGCCCACGACGCCACGGGAGGCCAGGAAGTCCGGCAGGCTCACGACGCTCTGCCAGTTGCTTGGCGTGTAGCAGGCGTCATGGCAGACAAAGCCCTTGAGGTGCAGCGCGTCTGCCTGCATGTCCTTCTCGTTGACGCCGTAGTTGCCCAGCTGGGGATAGGTGAAGGTGACAATCTGACCCGCATAGGACGGATCGCTCACGATCTCCTGGTAGCCCACCATAGACGTGTTGAACACGATCTCGCCGAAGGTCTCACCCTCTGCGCCAACACTTCGGCCCCTGAGGGCCGTGCCGTCCTCAAGCGCCAGGAGGGCCTCCCGATGCCTGCCGCCATCGACCAAGAGGTTCACAGCAACACCGTCCTTTCCGCGTGCAGCGCCGCCGGCGTGCCACAAAAAAGGAGCAGCGCGCAGCGTGCGCGTGCTCCCGAGAGGCTGGGCCAGATCCTGCGCTATGGACGCCTTCTCGGTATCTCGTACCGCTCGTTAAAGGTCGTTGCAAGTATACGGGGCATGCATGTTTCGTTGAGCGAATTCAACAAGTCTGCAACAATCAGCGGCGGTTTGCCACGAATATGAATAATTGTGAGACGCCAAACATTTTGTTTGGTGACGGCGCGGGACAGATGGCGCTCGAGCAGGCAGGCACGTTCGTCCAACGGGCACGCTCAACCGGCAGGTCATCCCTGACCCCACCCGCACACCATGAAAAAGACCCGTCTCGGCCATAGACAGCCGCAAAGAGAAAGGCCCTCCGGGGCTGTTTCCACCGGAGGGCCAAGAAACGTGCGGGACGAGAAATACCAGCTCGACGAGCTAGCACACACCCTGGGCCATCATGGCCTCGGCAACCTTGAGGAAGCCGGCGATGTTGGCACCAAACACGAGGTTGCCCTCGTGGCCGTACTCGCGAGCCGCAGAGGCAGCAGAGGTGTAGATGGAGTTCATGATTCCCTTGAGCTTCTCGTCAACCTCGTCGAACGACCAGGAAAGGTGCTCGTGGTTCTGGCTCATCTCGAGGCCGGAGACCGCGACGCCGCCGGCGTTGGCCGCCTTGCCAGGAGCGAAGTACACGCCGTTCTCGATGAGGAACGTGGTCGCGTCGGTGGTGGTGGGCATGTTGGCGCCCTCGACCACATACGCGCAGCCGTTCGCCACGAGCTTCTTGGCGTCGTTGAGGTCAAGCTCGTTCTGGGTGGCGCAGGGCATCGCGACGTCGCACTTCTCGCCCCAGGGGCGCTCGCCGTCGTGGTAGACGGAACCGGGCTTGCGCTCGGCGTACTCCTTGATGCGGCCGCGCTCGACGTCCTTGATCTGGTAGAGAAGGTCGAAGTCGATGCCCTCGGGGTCGTAGACGTAGCCGTTGGAGTCGGAGACGGTGACCACGTGGGCGCCGAGCTCCTCGGCCTTCTGGACGGCGTACTGGGCAACGTTGCCGGAGCCGGAGACGCAGAC
>CAJMLD010000243.1 GCA_905214175.1 uncultured bacterium | reverse complement strand
CATAGGCTTCGCAACTTATTGGGAACTGACCTGGAGATACCTTAGTCTCCTTAAAGCCATCATTGAGGAACCATTGGCGCAAATCCGTATGGATCTCGATCAGGAATCCTAGGCGGATATCGGCATTGGCGTCAATCTGCGTTATGTTCTCGCGATACGCATCGAGCTTGAACGCATGCCCGCGACCGTCTTTGCCGAACAGTCCCGCGTCGAGCGAAGTCCTGATGTCGTCAACACAGGCGTTCGATTGCTCCCGTATCGCCCGGCTGATCAAATCGCCGAACCCTCGATAAGCCTCTTCTGCCAGAGCGCCCCTGCGAGCTGCATCCTCGTGTTGCTTTCGAAACCGCTCCGCATCCGAAGAGAACCTCGCGGACTTGGATTCAACCTTCTTGCCTCTCCCGATATGGTGGTCAACTCGGAAGTGCTCTATACCAATTATTCTATTTCCGCCTTCGGCCGTGATGAGAATATCGGGCCTATCGAATGGGCGGGCGTCGCCCGACAGTCGGGCGACGTTCCTTCTCGCCTCTCCGCCTTTTGCCCTCGCGGCTTTCAGCGATTGCTCATAAATGGAAAGTTCTGCCTTTTCCTGGTTCTCCTTATGACTCATAAGCGTTGCCTAGCTCATCCTGCCCATCACCTCGAGCAGGTCCTCGTACGTTGCCACGTTGTGGTAGCGCACGTCGCTGGTGCTCATCTCGTTGAAGAGCTTCTTCGCGCAAGCGATCTTGGCGTTTTCCACTCCGGAGAGCTCCAGCGTGTCCATGGTGCCCTTGGTCTCGGCGACGAAGAACACATGGCGCACGCTGCCTTCTTTGAAAGCAATTGCCCAGTCGGGGGCGTAGTTGCCCACCGGTGTGGGGATCTGGAACGTTCGAGGCAGCTTGGCGTAGACCGCTACCTCAGCGGCGGCATCCATGTCCTCGGCGAACCTGCGCTCTCCATCCGAGTCAGGGAACACGAAGCGCTGGATGTTCTTCTTCGCCTCATATGCCTTGCTCGCGTTGTCAGGCATGCGCCCGGTGAAGATTGCCTCATCATAGACGTCGTCGATCTCGTGGTAACTGATGTGTTCAACGACCATCGTCGCTTTCTCCGACACGATGAGCGCAGCGGCCTTCTTGATGAACTCCTCGGGGTTCACGCGGTAGAGCTCGAACACGTTGGGGTCGATGCCGGCGAGAATCGTCGCGGCGCTCCTGCGCGTGATGGCAGCGGCCTGCGCCACCTCGCCCACGAGGTCGTAGGTTACGTTCACGGACGCGGTGCCAGCGTCGACGTCGCGGGTCTCGGTCTGCGTGCGGCCGAACGACGAGCCGCCCTGCACCTCGTCGCGCGTTGCCTGTGACTTTTGCCCGCCGACCGTCAGGGTGTACTGCAGCTTGCTCACGCGCAGGTCGCTGTTGATGCGCTCTATCGACTTGCGTCTCAGCTCGTCGTCCGAGAAGCTGACCGTGTAGGCGTGCTTGCGGTTGATGCGCGCCCACAGCTCCTTGAACTCGCGCTTGGCGAAGTTGTCAGTCAGCGTGTTCTCGGAAATCTTCTCCTGGGCGCGCCCGATCATGCCGTCGAGCGCGTGCGTGTCGTAGACGCTTCTCACCAGCGCTTCGACAGCCTTGGCGTGGGCAACGTCGGCGATTTCCTCGGGCAGCTTCGCGACGAAGTACTCCACGAAGGTGCCATCCTCCACTGCCTTGCGGAACTCAGCGGTCGGCTTGTCGTCGTCATCGATGAGGTCGCACTTGTAGAGGGCTTTGTATACGCGCTTCGACTCCTCCTCGGTGAAGGAGACCGTCTCGCCGTCGAGCACGAAGTCGCGCCCGCTGAACAGGTTCATCTCCACCTTCTTCGGGCGCTCGCGCAGGCTCTTGCTTATGTCGGTCTGCAGATCCTTCACAAACGTCTCGTAGCTCTCCGACGCTATCACGGTGAGCAAGTTCACGCGGTGCACCTCGCCGGGTCCCAGCAGGGCGGCGTCCTGACGGTTGCCGTCCTGGTCGACAGCCAGGCGCATGCCGCGGCCGACTTCCTGGCGCTTGCTCGTCTCGGAGCCCGATTCCTTGAGCGTGCAGATCTGGAAGATGTTCGGGTTGTCCCAGCCCTCGCGCAGCGCTGAGTGGCTGAAAATGAAGCGTACGGGTTCATCGAACGAAAGCAGGCGCTCCTTATCGCGCAAGATCAGGTCGTAGGCGCGCTTCGCGTCGTCGTCGTTGATGCCGATGCCATCCTCGCGCTCCGCCTTCTTCTCGGCCTTCGATTCGACGGTATTGCCCTTCTTGTCCACCGAGAAGTATCCGGAGTGCACCGAGCGCGCGTCGAATCGCCCAAGGTACTGCGCGTACGAGGGGTCAAGGATGTCATCCTGGGTCGGGTGCTTCATTCTGTCGGAGACGATGGCCTCGTACTCCTCCTCGAAGATCTTTCCGTAGCCCACGGTTTCCAGGATGAGATTTCCGGAAAATCATTCATTTTTTCTGTAGTTGGGGTAAT
>CAJMLD010000242.1 GCA_905214175.1 uncultured bacterium | reverse complement strand
TTCCATCTCGCAGCACATGCCACCAAAGTCGCTGGCCAGGCGCTCCTTATCGGCAGCATCAGTCACAAAGACGTCACCCGAGACCACGCGGCCTTCGAAAGCCCGCACGTCACCGGCAACGTCGTGCACGGCAGCCACCGCCTGCGCGCGCAGGCCCTCGTCTGCCGAGAAGCCCACGCATCCCAGCTGCGGAATCTCTCCCGGCTCGTAGCCAAAGACCGTCGCGTCCACGTCGTGGTAGCGGCAGTCGGTCGAGACCACGATGTCACCCACGTCGATGCGCGAGTCGAGCGAGCCAGCCACGCCCGTGTTCACCACGTGCGTCACGCCATAGCGGTCGACCAGCACCTGCACGCACACGCCGGCGTTGACCTTGCCCACACCGGAGCGCACTACAACCACAGGCACGCCACCCAGGGTTCCGGCGTGGAACTCCATGCCCGCCACAGTCGAGACGGACTCGCCCTCGAGGCTCGCCACGAGGTGCGCGACCTCGACCTCCATGGCACCGATGATGCCAATCTTGATGTCACTACGCATCCTGGGACTCCTCGTTCGTCTCGCCGTCAAGCAGGGCCGGATAGGTAAGGTGCGCGTCGTCGATGACCTCGAGCGTGTGAGCGAGGTAGCGGCGGGCCCACCAGTGCGCCAGGTTGAGGTCGGCATCGTGCCAGTTGCCGCAGGCCTCAGGCCGGGCGCCGGGGATCTCTCCCTCGAAGTCGCGCACGAACTCGAAGCAGCGACGCACGAGCGGCAGCACCTCACGCGCAGTGCATGCGCCAAAGACCACCAGGTAGAAACCCGTGCGACAACCCATGGGACCAAAATAGACCACACGGCTTGACCACTCGGGGTCGTTTCTCAGGAAGGTTGCGCCAAGATGCTCGATAGCGTGGACCGCCGCCGTGTCCATGACCGGCTCGCGGTTGGGGGCCGTGAGACGCAGGTCGAACGTGGTGACCACGGCTCCGGTGGCGGGGTCCTGGTCCACGCGGCTCACGTAGACACCTGGCTCGAGCACAAGATGGTTCACGGTGAAGCTTGCGATTGTTTTCATGACATCACTGCCTTTCAGCTGGTTGCGTTGGAGGAAGCGTTCGTCGTGCCGGCGGCAACGCCGGCAGCGGCAGACACCGGCCGTGCAACCCATGGCGCGCGCGAAATTGCGCGTACGAGGGCGTCGGCCTGCACGGAGTAGTTGGAACCGGCAACAAGATGCAGGTGGGCGGTACCGTGTATGCCCAAGGGGCCAAGGGTGTCGAAAAGGACCTCGGTCGTGTAGCCGGACGCAAGCGCTGCACCGCACGCCGCGCGGGCAAGGTCCTGCACCTCGCTGGTCACGGCGTCCAGATCGCTTCCGGGCTCGGCATAGAACTCAACTGGGCAATCGGTGACCGACCAGTCCGTCTCGCGCGTGAGGGCAGTCTTGTTGAGGACGGAGTTGGGGATGACTTCCACCTTGCCGCCCCTGTCGCGCACCATGGTGGAGCGCCAGGTGACGTCCACCACCTCGCCGGTGAAGCCGCCAATGGTGACCTGGTCACCGGGGCGCACCACGCGTCCCATCATGAGACCCAGGCCGGCCACGATGTTTGACACCGTGTCCTGCAGGCCAAAGGAGATGACCACGGAGGTCACGCCCAGGGCGGCGACAAAGGCCGTGGGCTGGACGCCAAAGACGGGCTCGAGCACGGCAAGCAGCGCAAACACCCATATGATGGTGCGCACGATGTTCACGAAGATCGAGGCCTTGGGAACGCCCGCCGCATCCAGCGCACGCTTGAGGCCGTGCACCACCACACGCTGCACGAGCAGCGCAATGGCAACCACAATGGCGAGAAAGACAACCTTCCCTATGAGCGCCGACATGTCGATGCCTGCGAGAATGTCTTCCATCGCGCCCTCCCGACGACCAAACGATTCGTGAGAAGCCATGATACCCTCCGGCGCCCCGCTTAGCGGCCTGGGACGGAGTACCGGGGCGTACCCGCGCGAGTTCGTCACAACGAAACAGCCCCTCCCGAGCAGGGTGCGCGGCAGAATCTGGGTCCAAGCCGCATGTGCGCTAGAAGAATCGCTCGGATTACGTGCACACGGAATGTGACGCCGCATCCCCTTGCCGCAAGCGGTAGGCCTAGCGCCCCCAAACGGCTGCCAGCGTAACGGCTTTTCATGGCTTTTACCTGCGCGTTCCCACCATGCGGAACTACCCTTTCCGCACTGTGGCACAGCCTCGCCCCGCGTACTGGCACGCCATCAGCGAGGATGGGATGCGGTGAGCGGTGCTCTTGCTGAGACAAAGGTGAGACAAAAGGACAGTCCCTTTGTCTCATCCCTCTATCTTCACGATGGGCGCAAAGCCCTTCATGAGCTTCTTGGTCTTGCCTGTGCGAGAGAAGCGCACCTCGATGGTGTCGCCCTTGGCGGCAATGACCACGCCGGGACCAAAGGTTTTGTGCGAGACGTGATCTCCTGCCGAGAAGCTCTCCGCCG
>CAJMLD010000241.1 GCA_905214175.1 uncultured bacterium | reverse complement strand
TTGGAGGCGCTGTGCTCCTTTGGGGGGCGGCACCTTCCGATTTGCTGAATCTCTTGCGTAATGATTTCTCCTCACATCTACAAGTACTATGTTGCGAGAAAAAACATTAGGTACTTAGCGAACAAGCGTCAAGGTACTTAACAAATGACCACAATCAGGCGCGTATCCGTGCGTACACAACAGGAACAGACGGGGACTTTCACCGCGCCTTACAAAGAATGAGGTCTATTACCTGCGGTTATATCGTGAGCTTACAATTGCTCAGGAGAAATGTAAGGGTAACGTAATGTGCGGTCAGGGCGTCGTAATGCCTTTTCGCCGAGGTAGGGGAGAGACTCTCCAACCCATAGCATGCATGGTGTAAAGACCCGCCGGGGGAATGGGACGGCGTGGTCACACCCTCTGGAAGGAGAAGCATGTCCGATAGTCTCTCTCGTCGTTCTTTCCTCTCGCTTGCAGGTGGCACTGCGGTCGCTCTCGCTGGCCTGGGCCTGGTGGGCTGCGGTGGCTCGAGCAGCTCCGACGCCA
This sequence comes from uncultured bacterium, assembly GCA_905214175.1. GTDB lineage: Bacteria > Actinomycetota > Coriobacteriia > Coriobacteriales > Atopobiaceae > Tractidigestivibacter. The sequence continues at coordinate 1,977 of CAJMLD010000241.1, read as the reverse complement.
GCGCCTCCGACTCCAGCGCGAAGACCCTCTCTGGCACGGTGAACTGCTCTGGCGCCACCTCCTTCCAGCCGCTGGTTGAGGCTGCTGCCAAGAAGTTCGAGGACGAGAACCCCGACGTGACCATCGCCATCACCGGCGGCGGCTCCGGCCAGGGCCTCTCCGACGTCCGTGACGGCAAGGCGCAGATTGGCCGCTCTGACGTCTTTGCCGAGGAGAAGCTCGACGCCTCTGACGCCAAGGCGCTCACCGACAACACCGTCTGCGTTGTTGGCATGGGCCCCATCGTGAACTCCAACGTCGACGTCGACGACCTCACGACCGAGCAGCTCAAGGGCATCTTCACCGGCCAGATCACCGATTGGTCTGAGGTCGGTGGCACCGCCGGCAAGATCCAGGTCATCGAGCGCAAGGCTGGCTCCGGCACCCGCGCCACCTTCGAGGCCGCGGTCCTCGGCGGCGACAAGGCCCCCGACTCCTTCGCGCCCGTTGCCGAGGAGGACTCCTCGGGCACCGTCGTCGAGAAGATTCAGCAGACCGAGGGCGCCATTTCCTACCTCGCCTTCTCGTACTTTGACGACACCAAGTTCAAGGCCCTCAAGGTCGATGGCGTTGAGGCTACGGCTGACAACGTGTGCAACGGCACCTTCAAGATTTGGGCGTACGAGCACATGTACACCAAGGATGCCGACGGGGTCACCCAGGCCTTCATCGACTACATGATGTCCGACGAGGTCCAGGGCAGCATGGTCGAGGAGCAGGGCTTCATCCCCGCCGGCGACATGAAGGTCAAGAAGGACGCTTCTGGCGCCATCACCAACGCGTAGCTTCTAGACCAAACCAAAGGGGCGTCCGCGCTTGCGTGCGAATGCCCCTTATCTGTACGGGTAGAAAGGCAACTCATGGCAAAACGCCTCATGCCAAAGAAGCAGCTCGAGGGGGTGGGACTCACTCTCACGGGCGCGTGCGTGCTCTTCGTCGCTCTCGTCGTGGTCACGCTCATCTTTATGGTTGCGCAGCAGGGACTCTCCGCCTTCTTCGTGGATGGCATCAACTTCTTCTCGTTCCTCACGGGGACGAGCTGGGTTCCCTCGGATGGTGTCTACGGTGCGCTTCCGCTCATCGTGACATCGTTCGGCGTCATGCTCTTGGCAACGCTCTTCACGCTCCCCATAGCCCTCGGCAGTGCCATCTTCGTCGTTGAGGTCCAGCCGGGCTTTGGGCGTCGCATCTTCCAGCCGCTCGTCGAGCTCCTGATGGGCATCCCCTCGGTCGTCTACGGCCTCATCGGCCTCACGGTGGTCAACGCCGCCATGCGGGCTGTCTTTGGTGACGCCGCAGGAACCGGCGCGGGTATCCTCTCGGGCGGCATCGTGCTCGCCGTGATGATTCTCCCCACCGTCACGACGCTCTCCATCGACGGGCTCACTGCCGTTCCGCGGGAGTACCGCGAGGGCTCGTACGCCCTCGGCTGCACGCGGTGGCAGACGGTCTGGCACGTTGTCCTCAAGAGCGCCATGCCCTCGCTCATGACTGCGGTCATCCTCGGCATGACCCGCGCCTTTGGCGAGGCGCTCGCCGTGCAGATGGTCATCGGCGGCGTAGAGAAGGTCATGCCTGCCGGTCTCCTTTCTCCCGCAGCGACGCTCACGACGGCCCTCACCTCGGGCTTCTCGAACGCCACCACGGGCTCCGCGCAGTATCACGCCCTCTGGGCGCTGGGACTTCTCCTCATGGCCATGTCCCTGCTGTTCATCCTCATCATTCACCTGATTGGTGCAAAGGGGGCGAAGAACCGTGGCTAGCGAGACCTCTGCGAAACGAGCCGGGAATGACCTGGGCGTCGACCTCGACGAGCACGTCAAGAAGATCGGTCGGCAAGACCGCGTTGCGACGGGCATCCTTACCGTCATCGTTGCCTTCGTTCTTCTTCTGCTCGCCTCGCTCGTGGGCTTCATCCTCTTCAAGGGACTCGGAAAG
>CAJMLD010000240.1 GCA_905214175.1 uncultured bacterium | reverse complement strand
CTTCCGGGTGCCACGCGCGGCCATACGACACTGGGTGCTCGACGCCTCCGGCGACTACCGCTTTGTGGAGGCGGATGAGAGGCCCGGGCACCAGCATGGATTTACCTATGGCTACCTGCGTCGGAATGGAGAGGTCTCCCTCGTGGGCTCGCTGGGCGAGGATACAGGCATGACGCTCATCCGCGAGGACCTTTCGGCGGGCGAGCTTCTCATGAGCAAGGAGCCGCCGGCCGCCCCCGTTGCGGCGGGCGAGCGGCGCTGCCTTATGGGACTTGCCGTCGTGTGTGCCGGGAGCGTCGACGAGGCTGTCGAGCGCTGGTTTGCGCTCTGTGGCGTTCGCGCGTTGCCGTGCTCGCCGCTGGTTGGCTATACCAGCTGGTATCGGCACTACACGGACATATCGGAGCAGTGCTTGCTGCATGATCTGGATGCGCTTGCGGACTGTCTGGGGAGCTTTGAGCTTGGGGAGCGCCGGCCGACGTTTCAGGTGGATGACGGCTACACGCGTGTGGGCGACTGGCTGCGTCCAGATGGCGAGAAGTTCCCTCATGGCCTTTCGCCGGTGGCTGCTGCCGCGCGCGAGCGTGGGCTCATGCCAGGCATCTGGGTCGCGCCCTTCGTGTGCGAGCGAAAGTCCCAGCTCTTCTCGGCGCATCCTGACTGGCTGCTTCATGACAAGAAGGGCGAGCTTGTGGTGACTGGCTCTCACTGGTCTGGCCACGTTGCGCTCGACACGCTTAACCCCGAGGTGCGCAACTACGTGGCGCGCGTCATGGCCGCGCTTACCGGAGAGTGGGGCTTCTCGCTTCTCAAGTGCGACTTTCTCTACGCGGCATGCATGGTCCCGCACGACAGGATGAACCGCGGGCAGCTCATGGCAGATGCGCTTGACCTCCTGCGCCAGAGCGCGGCGCCAGGCACGTGGTTTGACCTCTGCGGCGTTCCCGTGGGATCTGCCCTTGGCAGGACGGAGTTCTGTCGCATCGGCTGTGACGTGGGACTCGACTGGGACGGACCTGCCTACATGCGAGGTACTGGTCGCGAGCGCGTGAGTACCAAGAACAGCCTGGCAAACACGCGTGGGCGCGCGCATCTGAACGGTCGGGCGTTTAGGTGCGACCCAGACGTCTTCTTCCTGCGACCTGACGTGCGACTTACGGACGAGCAGCGCTCAGAGCTCCTTGAGGCGGACTCCACGCTCGGGGGCGTGCTCTTTACCTCGGACGACATGTCGCTCTGGGACGAGCGCCAGCGTGAGCTTTTCTCGCGAGCGTTGTGAGACAAAGGGACAGTCCCTTTGTCTCATTGCAGGATGCTTGACACGATGTCGTGCGTGAGCTCGTAGACGCCGGGCATCTTGGACTCGCGTGGCCCCGCCACGTTGAGCGTCAGGGCGTTTGCTCTCAGCGAGCGGAGCCACGCCAGCGCTTCCGCCGCGGCCTCGCTTACGTTGGAGCCCTCCAGGACCAGCACCGGACGACCCATGCGTTCGGCGAAGATTGCCGTCATCTCCGTTCCGCTCCTGGGCTCGAGCCCGCCGGGGGAGACGATGAGCGTTGCGTGGCTGTCGCGCACGTTCCATGCCGTCCGCTCGACGTAGCCTTGGCTGGGCCCTTCGCGGAGCTCGGGGTACAGGGCGAGAAGACCTGGCGGCTTGGGCAGGTCCTCGGCAAGGCCACCGGGCGGGCACCAGCCGCAGATGGGCACGTTATGCTCGCGCGCGGCATCAAGGCCGCCACGGTCCGCGCCGGTCTGCCCGCCGGACCGCACGAGCGCGATGAGCGGCAGGCGGTCGATGATGCCGGCCGCCTCCGACTGCTGACGTGCGATGGTTCCGGCATCCGTTGGATCTGCGACGAGTGAGGTTTCCCACTCCTGACGCGTAATGCGCTGCACGCGCTCCGTGTGAGTGGCGCCGAGGCGGTCAATGACTTTCTCGAAGTGGTGGTGCGGGCGCAGTCCGGCCTTCTCCTGGACGCGGCGGCTGCCCTCGTTGCCCTCGAAGTAGCTCGCGCGCACGGCGGTGAGGTTCTCCACGAGGAAGGCGTAGCGCAGCACCTCTCGGACGGCCTCCGTCATGTAGCCGTGGCCCCACCAGGGACGGGCAATCCAGTAGCCAATCTCGGCCTCGTGCGCGGGGAGGGGGTCTGCGACATTTGCGGCCTGGTGGCGCAGGGCGATGGCGCCCACGGCCTCGTCCGCCTGCGTTCCTTCTCGCCCACGCAGCGTGATTGCCCAGGAATCCGGCGCCATGAGAATGTCTTTTAGGACCGTCTTGCTGTCCTCGAGCGACGCGTGTGGGGCCCAGCCTGCCCGAGGGCCAACCTCGGGGTCGCGCGCGTAGCGATAGACCGCCTCCGCGTCATCCATGCGCCAGGGACGCATGACAAGGTGTGCCGTTGTGAGCGTGGTTGGCCAGCGCATGGGTTCCTCCTGGGTTTGCGGTGCCGAATGGCCACCACCATAGCGCAGTTGACCCTAGCGGAGGGTGCCGGCCCGTCCGGAAGGTGCTGTTGAGAGCAATTTGGACGTATTATCCCTTTGGAGCCAAGCAAAACGTCGATTTCCT
>CAJMLD010000239.1 GCA_905214175.1 uncultured bacterium | reverse complement strand
GGTCATCGGCGGCGGCCTCACCGGCTGCGAGGTGGCGCTCGAGCTCTACCTCTCGGGCAAGTCGCCTGTCATCGTAGAGATGAAGGATGATCTGGTGGCCCAGGATGGGGTGTGTCTCGCCAACTCCAGCTACCTGCGCGAATTCTTTGCGTGGAAGAAGGTACCGGTCTATCTGGAGACCACGGTGCGCGCCATTGGGGAAGGCTGGGTGCAGGTTTCGCACAAGGACGGCACGCTGGAGCGCATTGCCTGCGACTCGGTGGTGAGCGCGGTTGGCTACACGCCCGACCCCATCTCTGAGCCAGAAGGCCGCCATGTGCAGCTTGTTGGCGACTGCGCCGGCGTGGGCAACCTTCGTTCGGTCATCTGGCGCGCCTACGAGGCTGCGTCGCGCGTCTAGCAATGGGGGAACACGAGAAGGAAGGGAGGCCAGCCCATGGAGCTGACCCAGGAGGAGCGTGACATCCTCGACGGTAAGCGCGGAGAGACGCTTGCCAAGGTGATGAGGACGCTCGTTGAGTACGGAGAGGCATTTGGCGCCACTCGCATGGTCAAGGTGACGGCACCGGGGCACCTGGTGACGAGCTTTGGTATCTCGATTCTCGACGCGAACTTTCGCCTAATGGACGAGCTAATCAAGGCGGGCCTCAAGACCAAGGAGCCCTTCACCGTGGACCCGCGACCCATCGATAACGCGGACGTCCCGGCAAGCTTGGTCCAGAAGATCGTGGGTGCGGTCACCTACAGCAAGCAGGACTCCTACGAGCGGCAGCTCCGAGCCGTGGGCCTCAAGGACGACAACGCCTTCACCTGCGCCTGCTACCTGCCCGAGGTTGGCAACGAGCCCAAGCGTGGCGATATTCTCAGCTGGGCGGAATCATCTGCGGTGGTATACGCGAACTCCGTCCTTGGTGCGCGCTGCAACAGGAACAGCGGCTTCATCGACCTCTTTGGCAACATCGTGGGCGAGGTCCCGGAGTTTGGCTTCCTCACCGACGAGGGTCGCAAGGCCACGTGGGTCGTGGACGTGGAGTGCACCAAGAAGCCCCAGGCCCAGGTGCTGGGCTCGGCCATTGGTATGAAGGTCATGGACGAGGTTCCCTACATCCGTGGCCTTGACCAGTGGCTTGGCGGAACGCTCGACAATGCGAGCAAGGCTTACCTCAAGGACATGGGCGCCGCCACTGCGTCAAACGGTGCCGTGGGTCTCTACCATGTGGCGGGAATCACACCCGAGGCCGCAGAGCTTGGAGAATCGCTGGTAGCAGATGGCGCCAAGCACTACGTGATCGATGACGCCGAGCTCGAGCGCGTGAAGGAGAGCTACCCCAACATCTGGAAGAAGTCCGATGCCCGCCCTCGCCTGGCGTTCATCGGCTGCCCGCACTGCTCGCTTGACCAGCTCAAGGACTGGGCACACCGCATTCCGGAGGCACTTGCCCGCGAGGGACGCACGCGCGTGGCGGTGCCCACGGTTGTCTCGAGCGCTCCTGACGTGCTTGCCGCCTTCGACGGCACACCCGAGAAGCGCAAGCTCCTAGCGACGGGCGCCAAGCTCACCTACATCTGCTCGCTCATGTACATGGACAATCCCGCCACGGACCTGCCGGTGGTGACCTGCTCCAACAAGCTACGCACGTATACGAGCGCTCGCTACTTTGACGAGGACGACCTGCTCCGCATCATCGCGAGGGGAAGGATCGACTAATGGCTGAGAAGACCTTCAAGGGGCGCCCCGTCGTCGCCGGCACGGTGAGCGCGAAGGCGCTCGTAAGCCACGGCGGCTTCAACACCCTGGCAAGCTACCAGCAGCCGCTCATCCTGAAGAACGTGAAGGCGCCCTGCTCTGACCAGAACAACCCCGACCTCTACAAGAAGCCGCTGCAGGGGGCGGCAATCTGCCTGCCGCAGACCATAGGTTCAACGACAGGCGGCATGGTCCTCATGTGCGCATGCGACATGGGTGCGGGTCCGGCGTGCATGCTCTTCTCGAAGGCGATTGATCCCCTGGCGGCGGCAGGAGCCATTCTCGCGAAAAACTGGACCGAGCACCCGTTTGTCGTTGTCGACCAACTTGGAGACGAGTTTCTCGACTACGTGCGTGACGGCATGGACGTGAGCGTGGCAGAGGACGGCACCGTTACCGTAGCCGAGTAACTGGTGGCATTTGAGGCGGTGGCCCTTGTGACGGTTGCCCCTGTGGCGCACGACTGGCGCCGCAGGGGTGATTTTTTGCAGCAACTCCGTACGGAACCCTCGCTGTGGCGTCAACCGTTGGCAGCTCCGCGCCCCTATCGGTTGATCTCGCTGAGAAATACCACCCCATAGCGTTCGAGCTTTGTCTTGCCAACGCCGGAGACACTGAGCAGCTCTTCCGAGGTCGTAGGCCTGCGCCGCACCATGGCACGAAGCGTGGCGTCCGAGAAGACCGCGTACGGCGGAACGTGGGAGGCGTCCGCCAACTGCTTGCGCAACGCACGCAGCCGTTGGAACAGGCGCTCGTCCTCATCGGTGACCTCGGTCTCGCTGGGAAACTCGCGTGTCCTGTAACTGCCCACAGCCGTGCCCGAGCCCGATTCGCCA
>CAJMLD010000238.1 GCA_905214175.1 uncultured bacterium | reverse complement strand
TGCGAGGAGGTCTCCCGTGGGCTTCCCTCGCTCGAGACACGCCACACAGAGGTGGCCCTCATGTGGAGCCACCACCCCGAGGGCGGACGGCTCACCTATACGCCGATCCTCACTGTGCCGTTGTACGGCGAGAAAAGCTGCGTCTAGCAACATGAACATGCCGCGTATCCCGAACGGTTAGAGCTGTTTAAACGTTCGGAATACGCGGCAATGTTCGAATGACGCTGAATTTCACCGGTTAAGCCGGCCTAAACGTTCGGAACTCGCGGCATCTCGACGAGAAGGGCTACGACGGCGAGAAGCTCGGCGAGAAGCGCAACCCTCTGTCACCGTAGCTCGGCCGGGAGCCGCCCCCTCTACAGCGTGCGCAGCGCATCTACCAGCGCAGTCTTGGCCTCGGTCTTCTCGTCCTTCATCTTAATCACGCGCGCCGGGCACCCGGCAACCACCGCGCCGGCAGGCACGTCCTCGGTCACCACGGCACCCGCAGCGACAACGGCGCCCTTGCACACGCGACACCCCTCGATGACCACGGAGTTTGCGCCGAGAAGCACGTCGTCCTCAATCACCACGGGCGTGGCGCTCGCAGGCTCCACCACGCCAGCGAGCACGCAGCCAGCGCCCACGTGGCAGTGGGCGCCAACCGTGGCGCGCCCACCCAGGACAGCGCCCATGTCAATCATCGTGCCCGCGCCAATGACCGCACCGATGTTGATGATCGCGCCCATCATGATGACCGCGTTGTCGCCAATCTCCACCTGGTCGCGAATGATGGCGCCCGGCTCGATGCGAGCGTTCACGTTGCGCACGTCAAGCAGTGGCACGCCGGAGTTGCGGCGGTCGTTCTCTATGACGACGTCGAGAACGTTGTCGCCCGCCGCCTCAAGCGCCGGCCCGACCTCGGACCAGTCGCCAAAGACAACGACGTCTCCCGACCCAAAGACGTGGGAGCTGGGACCAAAGTCCACATGCGCCCCAGGGGCAAGCTTGACGTATGCCTTGACCGGCGTCTTCTTTGGCGCAGTCGCGATGAAGTTGATGATTTCCTGGGCGTCCACGTATAGTCTCCTCTCGCCAGCAACTGGCGGTTCTCGTTTCCTAAAGCTGTTCGAACATGAGCGTGTCGAAGTCGTAGAAGCCGGGCTCGCGCGCCAGCAGACGCTTGGCCGCGGCAATGGCGCCGTTCACGAAGATCTGCCTGCTCGTCGCGCGATGCGTGAGCACAACCTCCTCGTCCTCGCCAAAGAACATAACCTCGTGCGTTCCTGCCACAGTGCCACCGCGCAGGCTGTGCATGCCAATCTCGCCCGCGGGGCGCGGTCCCACGATTCCCTCGCGACCGTAGACGACACTCCTCTCGCCAGCGGGGTCCACGGCCTCAAGCAGCATCTTTGCCGTTCCGGAGGGGGCGTCCGCCTTGCGGTTGTGGTGACACTCGACAATCTCGGTGTCCCATCCGGGAAGCGATGCCGCAGCCTCGCGCGCCAGGTGTCGAAGGACCGCCACACCCAGCGAGTAGTTGCCGCTCCAGATGACCGGCGCCACCTCACCCAGAGCGCGCAGTCGCGCGAGGTCATCCACCGAGAGGCCAGTGGTGCCCGAAAGGAGCGCCGCATGCGTGCGGCGCACGTAGGCCTCCACGTGGGACAGCGACGCGGGCGCGGAGAAGTCGATCACGAGGTCCACCGCCGGCGCAACCGAGTCCAGTTCAGAGACGTTATCAGCGTCGTATCCGCCCGCAAGCGAGAGCGACTCGTCTGCCTCGACCGCAGCCCTGAGCAGCGTTCCCATGCGCCCCTTGGCACCTACCACCAGCACGCTAGACAAGAAGACCAGCCCCCTTCATGGCCTCCTCGAGGCGCGCGTCAGCCTCGGGCGAGAGCTGCCAGAGCGGCAGGCGCACGGTGGGGCCGATGAGACCCATCTTGGCGAGCGCCGCCTTCACGGGGATGGGGTTGACCTCGCCAAAGAGCGCGTGCACCAGGTCGAGGTTCTCAAGCTGCACCTTAAGTGCGCCGGCAGCGTCACCAGCGAGCCACTTCTCGCACATGTCGTGCACGGTACGCGGCGCAACGTCTGCCCAGACCGAGACAACGCCAACACCACCAAGCGAGAGGATGGGCACCACCATGTCATCGTTGCCACTCATCATATGGAAGTCGTCCGAGAGGTAGCGTGCAACCATCGTGGCATAGGAGATGTTGCCCGAGGCCTCCTTGATGCCCCAAGCGTTGGGGTGCGTAGCCAGGCGCGCAACGTTCCTCTCCGAGATGGAGCAGCCCGTACGCCCGGGGATGTTGTAGAGGAGGCACGGCACGTCCACCTGGTCGAGGACCGTGGTGAAGTGATGGTAGATGCCCTCCTCGTTGGACTTGTTGTAGTAGGGCGTGATGAGGAGAAGCCCGTCGGCGCCCAGCTTCTCCAGGGCCTTCGCCTTGCGGAGGGACTCCGCGGTGGAGTTGGAGCCTGCACCGCCAATGACGGGGATGCGACCGGCAACGCGATCGATAACGGTCTTGGCTACCTCGAGGCCCTCCTCGTCGGTCCTCGTGGACGACTCTCCCGTGGTGCCCAGCACCAGAATGCAACCGGT
>CAJMLD010000237.1 GCA_905214175.1 uncultured bacterium | reverse complement strand
AGGAAAATGGCACCCGAGGGGTTATATTAAGCGAAACCCCGAATTTGGGCCGTCAATCGCGATTTTTGTGCACGGGGCGCCACGCACGTCCGCACAAGCTTCCTCCGGCCCCCTGCTAGCAAACCCGCCTACACGCGGCGGGGTTTTGAGTATGCTTTGGCTAGCGCCCGCGCCCAAAAGCAGCAATGCCAACGGAGGACCGTATGAACTCAAAGGAGACCTGCACAGCACTGGAGTTTGCCCGAGAGGTTCGCGAGGAGTCGCTCGAGCTCCTGCGCACGATTGGTCGAATTGGCGCGCCTACCGGCGACGAGGGCCGCCGCGCGGATTTTATTGCCAATTGGCTCCGCGAGCAGGGCGCCACCGACGTCACCGTGGATGAGGCTAGAAACGTGGTGTGCATCCTGGGTAATCGCTCCGAGCCTGGTCGCGCGGTCTTTTCGGCTCACACCGATGTGGTCTTCCCCGACACAGGCGAGCTGCCGCTCACCGAGGACGAGGAGAACATGTACGCCCCGGGCATCGGAGATGACACCGCCTGCCTGGTAACGCTGCTCATGGCCACCAAGTGGTTCCTTCAGCACCAGCCAAAGCTCGACACCTGCGTTGTTGTGGTGGCAAATTCAGGCGAGGAGGGCCTGGGCAACCTCAAGGGCACCAAACAGCTCATGCGCGAGGCGACAGCTCCCGTGACCGAACTCACGGCACTCGACGCCCACTTCCCCGAAGTGGTCACCGAGGCCGTGGGGTCAATGCGCTACCGCATCAGCGTGCACACGCAAGGCGGACACAGCTGGAAGAACTGGGGCGTCCCCAACGCTATCGAGCGGCTCGCACGCGTGACGTGCGCGATGTACGACCTGCCGCGCCCCACCGAGGCCCGCACCACCTGCAACGTTGGCCTCATCGAGGGCGGCACCACGGTCAACAGCATCGCGAGCGAGGCCTCGTGTCTCTGCGAGTTCCGTTCCACGAGCGAGGCGTGCCTGCAGGAGATGGACGAGAAGCTCCGCGACCTCGTCGCCCGCGCGGACGCCCGCGACGACATGGAGGTACGGATCGACGTGATAGGCCGTCGCCCCGCCACCGGTGACGTGAGCGAGAGTGCCGAGCGCCGTCTCACGCGTCGCTGCGACGACGCCATTCAGGCGGTCCTTGGCATACGCGCGCGGCACGTGAGTTCCTCGACCGACGCAAATGTGCCGCTCTCGCTTGGCGTACCCGCGGTGTGCGTGGGCACCATCGCGGGCGGCCTTCCCCACACGCGCGACGAGTGGATTCGCAAAGCATCGCTCGAGCAGGGCGTGGCCGTGGCACTGCTGCTCATGATGGCGCACGTAGTGGAGGACGAGTAGGACGCTGACCGGCGCGTCCGTCGGTAGCCGCCCGGCCCGCACGCCCTTGCTACCGCAGCGCGCCCACGAATCCAGCCAGCCGCTCGAGGCCGGTAGCCAAGGTCTTCTCGTCCGTGGCATAGCTCAGGCGCACGTGGCCCTCGCCCCCAAAGCACGAGCCCGGCACCAGTGCCACGCCCGCCTCGCGAATGGCTCGCTCGCAGAACTCCTCGCTCGCAAGGCCAAGGCCCTCGATGCTGGGAAACGCGTAGAACGCACCCTGGGGCGTGACGGTGGGAAGCCCCATGCGGGCGAGCGCCTCCACCGTGAGGTCGCGTCTTGCCTGGTACGAGGCTCGCATGGGAGTCACGCTCGTTGCCAGCGCCTCAACGGCAGCGTGCTGCAGGAACGCCGGCACCGACGAGACGGCGTACTGGTGCACCTTGGCCATGGCAGCAGCGACCTTCTCGCCAGCGCCAACCCAGCCCAGGCGCCAGCCGGTCATCGCCCAGGGCTTCGAGAAGCTGTTGGCAACGATGGTCTGGTCCGCGAGCTCGGGATAGGCCGCCGAGAAGCGCCGGTAACCGGGCTCGTAGCAGAGCTCTCCGTAGACATCGTCGCAAATCACGTAGAGGTCGCGGGCGCGCGCCATCTCGGCAACGGCGTCCATGCTGTGGCGATTTAGGACGCAGCCGGTGGGGTTGTTAGGCGAGGTGATCACAATCGCCTTGGTGCGGGGCGTGATTGCCCGCGCAAGCGCCTGCGGGTCTATCTGGAAGTCGTGCGGTGTGGTGTCGAGCGGCACGGGCACGCCTCGGGCCAGCCGCACGAGGGAGTCGTAGAGGAGAAACGCCGGCGTAGGGATAACCACCTCGTCGCCTGGGTTGAGAAGCGCCGTGATGGCACAGAAGAGCGCCTCCGTTGCCCCGTCGGTCACGATGACGTTGCCGGGCGAGAGACGCACGCCGCGCTCGGCCTCCCACGCACAGATGGCTTCCCGAAGCCAGGGAAAGCCGTTGTTGGGTGGGTAGTGCGTGAGACCGCGGTCGAGGTCCTCCCCCACCCGGGCGCACACCTGGAAAGGCGTTTCCTCGCCGGGCTCGCCCAGCGTGAGGGAAACGCAGTCGGGAGTCTGCGCAGCAAGGGCCGAGAAGCGCCTGATGCCAGAGAGTCTGAGGTCATCGAGGGCAGAGGTGAGCGAGAGGGGCATCACCTTCTTGTAGGAAAGAATCTTGTCAGGTAGTCCATCGCCATTAATATCTA